>JAIEHQ010000154.1 GCA_029065825.1 Alistipes sp. | reverse complement strand
ATATATTGATAAATAGGACCGGAGCGATGGTTTCTTCGCGGATGCCGTCGCTCTTTTGTCGTACATTGGTAAGAAAACGCAGCGATAAAAAGGTGTTTTGTAAAAAAAATTCTTACCTTTGGATGCAAAAAAGGTTTTGCGATAAAACATTTTAATAATACGACATGAACAAAGTAGATGTCATACTCGGCCTGCAATGGGGCGATGAGGGCAAAGGCAAGGTTGTCGATGTGCTGACTCCCAACTACCAGGCGGTTGCTCGTTTCCAAGGAGGACCCAATGCGGGGCATACGCTGGAATTCGACGGCGAGAAATATGTGCTGCGCTCGATTCCTTCGGGTATTTTCCAGGGCGGCAAAACCAATATCATAGGCAACGGCGTGGTGCTCGACCCGATTCTTTTTCGGGACGAGGCGGAGGCGCTGGCGCGCAGCGGGCACGACCTGAAAGGGCGTCTGCAGATCTCGCGCAAGGCACACCTCATCCTGCCGACGCACCGGATGCTCGATGCGGCCAACGAGGCGGCGAAGGGCGGTGCGCGCATCGGCACCACGGGCAAGGGCATCGGCCCGACCTATACGGACAAGGTAAGCCGTACGGGCATGCGCGTGGGCGATATTCTGACTCCTTCGTTCCGCGAGAAGTACGGGAGGATCAAGGCCCGGCACGAACTGCTGCTCCGCAGCCTCGATTACGACTGCGACCTGACCGAACTGGAGCGGCAGTGGTTCGAGGCGGTGGAATACCTCAAGGAGTTCCGCCTGATCGACGGCGAATACGAGATCAACCGGCTGCTGGCTGAAGGACGGCCCGTCCTGGCGGAAGGGGCGCAGGGTACGCTGCTCGATGTGGATTTCGGCTCCTATCCCTTCGTTACCTCCTCCAATACGGTCTGTGCCGGAGCCTGCACGGGCCTCGGCATCGCGCCTTCGCGCATCGGCGAGGTCTATGGTATTTTCAAGGCCTACTGCACGCGTGTGGGAGCCGGTCCGTTCCCGACCGAGCTGTTCGACCGGACGGGCAAGCTGCTGCAGGAGCTGGGCCACGAGTACGGGGCCGTCACGGGACGCGAGCGCCGCTGCGGCTGGCTCGATCTGGTGGCGCTCAAATATGCCGTGATGATCAACGGCGTGACGCAGCTCATCATGATGAAGAGCGACGTGATGAACGACTTCGATACGATTCGGGTGGCTACGGCCTACGAGATCGACGGCTGCCGTACGGATCGTTTCCCCTACGAAATCGACGGGCACATAGCGCCCGTGTATGCCGACTTCGAGGGGTGGAAGTGCGATTTGCGCAAGATACGGAACTATGCGGATTTCCCCGCCCAGTTCAAAAAATATGTAGAGTTCATCGAAATGGAGACGGGCGTGCCCGTGAAGATCATTTCGGTGGGACCCGATCGGGAGGAGACCATCGTCCGATAGCTCGGGTTGAACGAAAATATCTATTTAAAGATGAAAAAACAGTTGAAAATTGTAGTATTGGCCAAGCAGGTGCCCGATACCCGCAACGTGGGTAAGGATGCCATGACCCCCGAGGGGACGGTCAATCGTGCCGCGCTGCCTGCGATCTTCAATCCTGAAGATTTGAATGCCCTCGAAGCCGCTCTTTTTCTGAAGGACGAAACGGAGGGGGCGACGGTTCATATTCTGACGATGGGTCCCCCGCGTGCCGCCGACATCATCCGCGATGCCGTATTCCGTGGCGCGGACGGCGGTTATCTGCTGACCGACCGCAAGTTTGCCGGTGCCGACACGCTGGCCACCTCCTATGCGCTCTCGTGTGCGCTGCGCAAGATTCAGCCCGATCTGATCGTCGCGGGCCGTCAGGCCATCGACGGCGATACGGCCCAGGTGGGTCCGCAGGTGGCCGAGAAGCTCGGCCTGCCGCAGGTTACTTATGCCGAGGAGATTCTCGAGATCAAGGATGAGTCGCTGGTTGTAAAGCGTCGTCTGGAGCATGGTGTCGAGGTGGTCGAGTGTCCGATCCCGATGGTCATGACCGTCAATGCTTCGGCTGCGGAGTGCCGCCCGAAGAACGCGCGCCGCGTCATGAAGTTCAAAAATGCCATGACCCCCTCCGAGATCGCCGCGGCACCCGATTCGGCCGCTGCGAAGATGGCTGCCGAAAAGCCTTATCTGCAGATTTTCGAGTGGAGTGCCGCCGACGTGGATCCGGACGAGAACCAGCTGGGCCTGCTCGGGTCGCCGACGAAGGTCAAGAAGATCGAGAACGTGGTGTTCCAGGCCAAGGAGGCCAAGAAACTGACGGGCGACGACAAGCAGATCGAGGAACTGATGGTTGAACTTATCGCGAGCCACACGCTCGGTTAATGAGGGAGGATACGACTTATGAATAATGTATTTGTATATATAGAACTCGAAAACGGAGTTCCGGCCGACGTGAGCCTGGAGCTGCTGACCAAGGGCCGCGAACTGGCAACGACGCTCGGCGTGCGGCTCGAAGCCGTCGTGCTGGGGCACAACCTTTCGGGAATCGAGAAGGAGCTGGCCAAATACGGTGCCGATGCGGTCTGGACGGCCGACGACAAGGAGTTCGCTCCGTTCCGCACGCTGCCCCATACGGCCGTGATGTGCGGTCTGATCGAACAGGAGAAACCGCAGATCGCGCTGTTCGGTGCCACCTCCATCGGCCGCGACTTCGCTCCGCGCGTATCGTCGGCTCTGTTCAGCGGTCTGACGGCTGACTGCACGCAGCTGGAGATCGGCGACCACAAGGATGCCAAGACGGGTACGGAGTACAAGAATCTGCTCTATCAGATCCGTCCCGCTTTCGGCGGCAATATCATCGCCACGATCGTCAATCCCGAGCACCGCCCCCAGATGGCGACCGTGCGCGAGGGCGTGATGCGCAAGGAGTACGCCGCGCAGCCCGGTGCCGGCGAGGTCAAGCCTATCGAGTGGAAGAAGTTCATCAAGGATAGCGACCTGGTGGTGAAGATCCTCGACCGTCAGATCGAGGAGCGCAAGATCAACATCAAAGGTGCGAGCGTCGTGGTGGCCGGCGGTTATGGCGTCGGTTCGAAGGAGAACTTCAAACTGCTTCACGAGCTTGCCGACGTGCTCGGCGGCGAGGTGGGCGCGAGCCGTGCTGCGGTCGATGCGGGATTCACGGAGCATGCCCGTCAGATTGGTCAGACCGGTGTGACGATCCGTCCGAAACTCTATATCGCATGCGGTATTTCGGGGCAGATCCAGCATACGGCGGGTATGGACCAGTCGTCGATGATCATTTCGATCAATACCGACCCCGATGCGCCGATCAACAAGATCGCCGACTATGCGATCACGGGCGATTTGAACGAGATCATCCCGAAAATGATTAAGTACTACAAACAAAACTCGAAGTAATGGCTAATTTCTTTTCAGATAATAAGGATTTGCAGTTCCATCTCGGTCATCCGGCGATGCGGAAGATCGTGGAGTTGAAGGAGCGCGGTTTCGCGCTGAAGGATCGTTACGAGCTGGCTCCGCAGGATTTCGACGATGCGATGGACAACTACCGTCGCGTGCTGGAGATCGCGGGCGAGGTGTGCGGCGAGGTAATCGCCCCCAACGCCGAAGGGGTCGATCACGAAGGGCCGCGCGTGGAGAACGATCATGTGGTCTATGCCGCAGGAACCTCCCGCAACATCGAGGCGATCACGAAGGCCGGGCTGGGCGGCATGACGCTTCCCTATGAATACGACGGTCTGAACTTCCCGCTCGTCTGCTTCGTCATGGCCAACGAGATGGTGGCCCGCGCCGATGCCGGCTTCGAGAATATCTGGGGTCTGCAGGATTGCGCCGAGACGCTCAACGAGTTCGCCTCGGAGGATATCAAGCGCCTGTTCCTGCCGCTGGTCTCGGCCGGTGCGACCTGTGCGATGGACCTTACCGAGCCGGATGCCGGATCGGATCTGGGTGCCGTGATGCTCAAGGCCACCTACGACGAGAAGAGCGACCGCTGGCTGCTCAACGGCGTGAAGCGCTTCATTACCAACGGCGACGGCGACGTGTCGCTGGTGCTGGCCCGCACGGAGGAGGGTACCGCCGATGCGCGCGGTCTGTCGATGCTCGTCCATGACAAGCGCGACGGAGGCGTGAAGGTGCGCCGTATCGAGAACAAACTCGGCATCAAGGGGTCGCCCACCTGCGAGCTGGTCTTTACCAACGCCCCGGCCCGTCTGGTCGGCGATCGCAAGATGGGACTCATCAAGTACGTCATGTCGCTCATGAACGCCGCCCGTCTGGGTATCGGCGCACAGTCGGTGGGTCTCTGCGAGGCCGCTTACCGCGAGGCGCTCAAGTATGCCCGCGAGCGCGAGCAGTTCGGCAAGCCGATCATCCGCTTCGCCGCCGTGTCGGAGATGCTCTCCAACATGAAGGCCAAGTTGCAGGGTGCCCGCGCCCTGCTTTACGAGACGACCCGTTTCGTGGAGACCTACAAGCAGTACACCCATATCTCGCACGAGCGTTCGCTCGAGCCGGAGGAGCGCCAGCAGATGAAGTTCTACACCCGCCTGGCCGACGGCTTCACGCCGCTGGTGAAGCTCTTCTCTTCGGAGTACGCCAACCAGCTCGCCTACGATGCCGTGCAGATTCACGGCGGCTCGGGCTTCATGAAGGACTATCCCTGCGAGCGCCTCTACCGCGATGCCCGCATCATGAACATCTACGAGGGAACCTCGCAGCTGCAGGTGGTGGCTGCGATCAACGCCGTGACCAAGGGCACCTTCCTGGAGCAGATCAAGGAGTACGAGGCTGCCGACTATTCGGAAGCTATGTGCGCCGTGAAGAGCAAGCTGGTCGAATTGCGCATCAAGTTCGAGGAGATGGTCGCACGTGTCGAGTCGCTCGACAAGGAGCATCCCGGATTCAAGGATTTCCATGCGCGTCGTCTGGTCGAGACGGCAGGTCATATCATCATTACCTACCTGCTGGCCCGTCAGGCCGGCGAGTCCTCCGAATATGTCGATTCGGCACAGATCTTCTGCAAACTGGCCGAGGGTAAGATCGGAGAGGCTTATACCTATGTAATGCACTCGACCGGCGAGGATGTTGCCTTGTTCAAGAAGGTCGAGGGCGAGGAGTGCTGCTGATATTTGCGCATGATTGCGAAGTGAGACGACTCGCCCCCGACAGCGGGGCGGGTCGTCTTTTGCTTGCCGCTGCGGGGCGGAGGGTGTGCCGGAGTGCATTCCTCAGCCTGTCGGATGCCGGTTCGCTTGTCCCGGGATGGGGCCGAGTCGGCGGAAGGCGGGTGCCGCTTGCAAGAGCAGCGGACGGTCATCGGCTGCCTGTCCGGGGATACCCGGAGGCAACGGTTTGTTTTGAAATCATTTAAACGAAAAACTATGGTCAGAAAATTACTTGTTTTATCGGTTTTCTTCCTGCTGTGCTGCCTGCCTCGCGCGGCGCAGGCGCAGCTGGGACGCGGAGAGTTGTCGGTGGGTTACGGTTTCTCTCCGGTTACGAACTGGATCGACGCGTATAGCGACAAACTGCTCGGGGTGCTCGACATGCGGGACGCTTCGATGGATAGCTGGGGTGGGGTTTCGGTCAATTACTCCTTCCGCATCATCGGCGGACTCGGCGTGGGCGGCACTTTCGTCTATTCGGGCAACAAGCAGCGGCACGAAGGACAGAAGATCACGACCAACTACTATTCGGTGCTTCCCCACCTGAAGATGCGTTGGTTGAACCTGCGGATCTTTTCGATCTATTCGCGTGTCGGCGTGGGTCTTACCTTTCCCCGCTCTTCGGGCGAGGGCGAACGCTGGACGGCGCGGCAGCTGGCCTTCCAGGTCTCGCCGCTGGGTGTCGAGCTGGGCGGCAAACTGGCGCTTTATGCCGAAGCGGGTGTCGGTACGACAGGCTCCCTGGTGGCGGGCATGCGCTTCCGCTTCTGATCTTTCGGCTGCCGGGTCGTTTCGGCGGCCCGGCGGCCGGACCGGGGTCCGATGAGGGGCGGGGCGAACGGGAGTGTCGTCTCGTTCGGATTCGCGGCGTTTCGCCTCGGGCGTAATTTTTCGGCAAAAACGGTGCGACCGGCGAAAAATCCAAAAATTATGCTTAATTTTGCAGGCAACAAAATCTCGCTTTTATGTCTTTTATCAATGAGAAGGTGCAACCCGAAGGACTGACGTTCGACGATGTGCTTCTGGTGCCTGCATACTCCGATGTGTTGCCGCGCGAGGTCTCGCTCGAGACTCGGTTCTCGCGAAATATCAAACTCAATATCCCCATCGTCTCGGCTGCGATGGATACGGTTACCGAAGCTCCTTTGGCGATCGCTCTGGCGCGCGAGGGAGGTATCGGTGTCATTCACAAGAACATGTCGATCGCGGAGCAGGCCGCTCAGGTGCGTCGCGTGAAGCGTGCCGAGAACGGCATGATCTACGATCCGATCACGATCCGCAAGGACGACACGGTGGGCGATGCCCTCGCCTTGATGAAGGAGAACAAGATCGGAGGCATTCCGGTGGTCGATGCCGAGCAGCGTCTGATCGGTATCGTGACCAACCGCGACCTGCGCTTCCAGCGTGATGTTACCCGCCGCATCGAGGAGGTCATGACCCGCGAGGGGCTGGTTACCACCCACAGCACCGAACTGGCGCATGCGGCCGAGGTGCTGCTGCACAACAAGATCGAGAAACTGCCCGTCGTGGACGATAACGGCCGGCTGATCGGTCTGATTACCTATAAGGACATTACCAAGGTTCAGGATCATCCCAATGCGAGCAAGGATGCGAAGGGCCGTCTGCGCGTAGCGGCCGGCGTGGGCATTACCGCCGATGCGATGGATCGCGTGAAGGCGCTCGTCGAGGAGGATGTGGATGCCGTCGTCCTCGACTCGGCGCACGGCCACTCGGTCAATGTGATCGTGCTGCTCAAGAAGATCAAGGCCGCCTATCCCGCTCTGGATGTCGTGGTCGGCAACATTGCGACGGCCGAGGCCGCCGAGTTCCTGATCGCCAACGGTGCCGACGGCATCAAGGTCGGTATCGGTCCCGGCTCGATCTGCACCACCCGCATCATCGCGGGCGTGGGCGTACCGCAGCTCTCGGCCATCTACGACGCTTCGACCGTAGCCCGCAAATACGGGGTGCCGGTAATCGCCGACGGCGGTCTGCGCTATTCGGGCGATATCGTCAAGGCGCTGGCTGCCGGCGGCGACTGCGTGATGGTCGGCTCGATGTTCGCCGGAACGGAAGAGGCTCCGGGCGAGACGATCATCTACAACGGCCGTAAGTTCAAGAGCTACCGCGGCATGGGGTCGATCGACGCGATGAAGGCCGGTTCGGCCGACCGCTACTTCCAGAAGGGCGACGTGAATATCAACAAGCTGGTTCCCGAAGGAATCGTGGCCCGTGTCCCGTTCAAGGGCATGCTCTGCGAGACGGTTTATCAGCTCGTAGGAGGTCTGCGCGCCGGAATGGGTTATTGCGGAGCGAAGGATATCGAGGCGCTGAAGCAGGCTCGTTTCATCCGCATCACGGCTTCGGGCATGTCGGAGAGCCATCCCCACGACGTGGCCATCACGCGCGAGGCTCCGAACTACAGCAGCGAACGATAATCCGCGACGATCGCCGTTATGGGAACAGGTAAGGACAAGGGGTGGTGGCATCAGCCCACCCGCTACGACTGGTGGGTGCTGGCTCTGCTGCTGTCGCTCCTCGGTGTCTGGTTCGCTACGGGCCGCGAGGCGTGGCTGCGTTATTTGATCATGGGCCTGACGCTCGGCTATCTGGTCGTGGGGCGGGTGCTGATCAACTACCGGCGGCTGAAGAGATAGCCTCGAGCGGGGACGGCCTTTTCGGAATCGTTCCGTGCGAGCGGAGCGGGGGAGGCACTCCCTGTCGGTGGAAGCGTCCTGTGCGGGCGCGTTCGTACGGTGTCGTGCGGCCCATGCGGGCAGACACCGGGAGTAAAATGAAAACAAACCTACATAAATGCAGGAAAAAATAATCATTCTGGATTTCGGATCGCAATATACCCAGCTGATCGCCCGTCGTGTGCGTGAGCTGAGCGTCTATTGCGAGATCCATCCGTTCAATAAGATTCCGGAGCTGGATGCTTCGGTCCGGGGCGTGATCCTCTCGGGCAGCCCCTTCTCCGTGCGGGATGAAAATGCGCCGAAGCCCGATCTGAGCGGAATCAAAGGGCACCTGCCGCTGCTGGGTGTCTGCTACGGCGCGCAGTATCTGGCCCACTTCTTCGGCGGCGAGGTGCAGCCGGCTCCCAGCCGGGAGTACGGTCGCGCGATGCTGTCGGTGGGCGATGCCGCCGATCCGCTGATGGCGGGCGTTCCCTCGCCCACGCAGGTGTGGATGTCGCACGGCGATACGATCACTTCGGTGCCCGACAGCTATCGCATCGTCGCCAGTACGGAGGATGTGCGCGTGGCTGCCTACCGTATCGAGGGCGAACGCACGTGGGGCATTCAGTTCCATCCCGAGGTCTATCATTCGACCGACGGACTCACGCTGCTCAAGAATTTCGTAGTCGGCATCTGCGGCTGCAGCCAGAGCTGGACTTCCGAGAGTTTCGTCGAATCGACCGTGCGCGAATTGCGCGAGCGTATCGGCGGCGACCGGGTGGTGCTCGGTCTTTCGGGCGGTGTCGATTCTTCGGTCGCCGCGGTACTGCTGCACAAGGCCATCGGTCGCAATCTCTACTGCATCTTCGTCGATTCGGGACTGCTGCGCAAGGATGAGTTCGACAGCGTGCTCGAATCCTACAAGGGCATGGGGCTTAACGTCAAGGGCGTGAAGGCTCACGAACGCTTCCTGGGCGATCTGGCCGGTGTTTCCGATCCCGAGAAGAAGCGGAAGATCATCGGCCGCGACTTCGTCGAGGTGTTCGACGAGGAGGCTCAGAAGATCGAGAACGTACGCTGGCTGGCCCAGGGTACGATCTATCCCGATGTGGTGGAGTCGGCCTCGGCTTCGGTCAAGGGACCGGCCGCGATGATCAAGTCGCACCACAACGTGGGCGGTCTGACGGAGAAGATG
>JAIEHQ010000153.1 GCA_029065825.1 Alistipes sp. | reverse complement strand
GTACGCTGCTCAATCTACTCGGCTGCCTGGACCGCCCCACGTCGGGCGAGTATTTCCTCGACGGCTCGGCGGTGCGTTCTATGGACAAGAACGCCCGGGCCGCGCTGCGCAACCGCAAGATCGGCTTCGTGTTCCAGAATTACAACCTGCTGCCCAAGACGACGGCGCTGGAGAATGTCGCGCTGCCGCTGCTCTACAACCCTGCGTGTTCGGCTGCGGAACGCCGCCGCCGGGCGGAGCAGGCGCTTCTGAGCGTGGGGCTGGGCGAGCGCCTGCTGCACAAGAGCAACCAGATGTCGGGCGGACAGATGCAGCGCGTGGCCATCGCCCGTGCTTTGGTCAATGATCCCGCCGTGATCCTCGCCGACGAGGCGACCGGCAACCTCGACACCCGCACCAGCTTCGAGGTGCTCGTGCTCTTCCAGCAGCTGCATGCCGCCGGGAGAACCATTATCTTCGTGACGCACAATCCGGAGCTGGCACGCTACAGCAGCCGCAACGTGACCCTGCGCGACGGCCGCATCGTGAGCGACGTGCGCAACGAACACATCCTGAGTGCGGCCGAGGCTCTGGCCGCTTTACCCCGAACAGACGATTGAGAACATGAACCTTGTCAATCTTTTCAAAATAGCCTTCAAGGCGCTTTGCAACAACAAGCTGCGCGGGTTCCTCACCATGCTCGGCATCATCATCGGCGTAGGCTCGGTCATCACGATGCTGGCCATCGGACAGGGGTCGAAGCGGAGCATCCAGGCGCAGATCGGCGAGATGGGTTCCAACATGATCATGATCCATCCGGGCGGCGACCGTCGGGGCGGCGTGCGGCTGGATGCGGCGGCCATGGAGTCGCTCAAGCTGAAGGACCTGGAGGATATTGCGACGCAGACGCGTTATCTGAGTGCCGTATCTCCCTCGGTGAACAGTTCGGGACAGGCGGTCTATGGGGCCAACAACACCCCGACGACCGTCTATGGCATCTCGCCCGAATACCTCGAGATTCGCCGCTACAAGGTGGCCGACGGCGACATGTTCTCCGAGCAGGACGTGCGCACGGCGGCGAAGGTCTGCCTGGTGGGCAAGTCGGTCGTCGATGAGCTTTTCCCGGGCGGCGAGTCGGTCGTGGGCAAGGTGATCCGCTTCGGCAAGATTCCGCTGCGCATCATCGGCGTGCTCGAAAGCAAGGGGTACAACAGCATGGGCATGGACCAGGACAATCTGATCCTGGCCCCCTACACGACCGTTCAGAAGCGTATGCTGGCCATCACGCACCTGCAGTCGATCAACTGCTCGGCCCTGAGCGAATCCCACACCGACCAGGCGATCGATGAGATCTCGGCGATCCTGCGCGCCAACCACAAGCTCCGCGAGGGCGACGAGGACGACTTCACGATCCGTTCGCAGCAGGAGCTGGCGACGATGATGACCTCGACGACCGACATGATGACCCTGCTGCTGGCCGCCGTCGCGGGCATCTCGCTGCTGGTGGGCGGCATCGGCATCATGAACATCATGTACGTCTCGGTCACGGAGCGTACGCGCGAGATCGGCCTGCGCATGAGCATCGGTGCCAAGGGGCGCGATATTCTGGCGCAGTTTCTCATCGAGTCGATCCTCATCAGCGTGACGGGCGGTCTGATCGGCGTTTTCGTGGGTGTCGGCGCTGCGCTGCTGGTCAATCTGCTGGCGGCCTTCCCGATCTACATCCAGCCCTGGAGCGTGCTCCTTTCGTTCGCTGTCTGTACCTTGACGGGCATCTTTTTCGGATGGTATCCGGCCAGCAAAGCCGCGATGCTCGACCCGATCGAGGCTTTGCGCTATGAATAACGGGATATAATGCGTACCTTTGCCTGCGAGATGGTCTCTCCGCAATCGAAACATACCGGACTGCTGGTGCATCTGGCCGTGTGGGGCGTGGTGGTCGGCATGCCGTTCGTGATCGCGAGTGGCCGCGAGTCGAGCCTTACGTTCCAGGAGTATCTGCGCTTCCTGCTCGTGCCCGCTTCGTTCATGGCGGTTTTTTACACCAACTACTGCCTGCTGATCGACCGCTGCCTCTTTTCCCGGCGCGTGGGGCGCTTTTTCCTGTCGAACGCGGTGCTGATCGCCCTCGTGATGGTGGCGCTTCATCTCGTGTTCCACTACCTGCTGCCTCCGATCCACCACCGGCCGATGATGCGCTCGTGGCAGGGGACTTTCTTTTTCTTCGCCAGCAATGCGTTCTGGTACCTGCTGGCGGTCGGCGGCGGTGTCGCTATCCGCATGACGGAGCGCTGGTACCGCGACGAGAATGCCCGGCGGGAGCTGGAGCGCAGCTGCGCCGAGGCCGAGCTGCAGAACCTCAAGCACCAGCTCAACCCCCATTTCCTGTTCAATACGCTCAACAACATCTATTCGCTCATACGGCTCGATCCCGTGCGGGCGCAGCAGACGGTCCACGACCTCAGCCGCCTGCTGCGGTATGTGCTTTACGAGAGTAGCCGTCCCCGGGTGACGCTGCGCGAGGAGGCGGAGTTCCTGAGCGACTACATCGAACTGATGCGCATCCGCCTGCCGCGCCATGTGCGGTGCGAGGTTTCGCTTCCCGATGCCGCATCGCCGGCGACGGTCGCGCCGCTGCTCTTCATCTCGTTGGTCGAGAACGCCTTCAAGCACGGCGTGAGCAACGATGCCCCTTCGTGGATCGTGATCGACCTGCGGGAGCGGGGGGACGAGCTGGTCTGCCGTATCGAGAACAGCTATTTCCCAAAACCCGAGGACGACCGCAGCGGTTCGGGCATCGGACTGCAGAACCTCCGCCGCCGGCTCGAGGTGCTCTATCCGGGGCGTTACGAGCTGCTCGCGGCGCGGGAGGGCGATAGTTATGTGGCGCTGCTGCGCATCAAAACGACCGACGAATGAAACTCAGCTGCGCGATAATCGACGACGAGCCGCTGGCTGTCGAGCTGATCGAAAGCTATGTGGCGAAAACACCCTTTCTGGAGCTGCGCGGCTCCTGGTCGGGCGGCACGGCGGCGATCGAGGCGCTGCGTGCCGCTCCGGTCGATCTGCTCTTCTGCGACATACAGATGCCCCGCCTGAATGGAATGGAGCTGTCGCGCATGTTGCCCGATGCCACGCGGGTAATCTTCACGACCGCCTTCGACCGCTATGCCGTCGAGGGGTTTCGCGTCGGAGCCGTGGATTACCTGCTCAAGCCGATCAGCTACGACGACTTCCTGGGGGCGGCGCGCAAGGCGCTCGAGTGGTTCGAACTCAAGCGGAGCGCGGCTGCCCGTCCGCTTCAGGCCGGGGAGACGGGTTCGCCGAGCAGTATCTTCGTCAAGACCGAATACCGCCTGCGGCGTATCGAGCTGGAGCGGATTCTCTATGTCGAGGGACTGAAGGATTATGTGAAGATCCACGTCGAGGGGGAGCAGCATCCCGTCGTTTCGCTCATGAGCCTCAAGGCGCTGGAGACGCAGCTCCCCGCCGATCGTTTTCTGCGCGTGCACCGCTCCTATATCGTCCAGCCGGAGAAGATCCGGGTGCTCGAACGCGGGCGCATCGTCTTCGGCAAGGAGTATGTGCCTGTCTCGGAGAGTTACCGGGAGGCTTTTTTCGAATTTCTCGCGGCCCGGGCGTTGATGCCCGAGCGATAGGCTGCCGGCGCGGGCGGAGCATCCGTGCGGAGTCGTGCTGCGGTCCTTTCCGGGCCGCAGATTTCATTTGTAGATAGCCTTGCCGGGAGGGTGTGCCGCCGCCCGGTTACGGAACGGGGTCGTAGCCGCTGCCGCCCCAGGGATGGCAGCGGGCGAGCCGCTTGAGCGTCAGCCATGTTCCCCGCAGCGGGCCGTGTCTGCGCAATGCCTCGACCGCATATTGCGAGCAGGTGGGCGTAAACCGGCACGAGGGTGGCGTGAAAGGCGAGATGCACCTGCGGTAGAAGTGGACGAGCAGGAGCAGCGGCAGGGTGGCGAGCCGTTTAGATACGGCTGCCGATCTGCTCCAGAATTTTCTGTACGGCATGTTCTATGACCCGATAGGGCAGGATCTCTTTCGACGAGTAGATCAGGGCTATATCGACCGCGAGGGGAGTGCCTTCCCGCTCGAACGTGAGTTTGTTCAGCCGGTAGGCCTCTTTCATGCGGCGGCGCTGGAGGTTGCGCTTGTTGGCCCGCTTCTGGAACTTCTTGGGGACCGAGAAGAGCACCTCGACCGAGGGGATCTCATCGCTTTCGGCCGTCCATACGTAACGCAGCGGATGGACGAAACCGCTGCGTCCCTCCTGGAACAGTCGGCGGATGGCTCCGAACGAACGGAGCCTCTCTTGACGGGAAAGCGAACGGGGTGCGGAGGTCATCGGCTATTTTTTCTCGGAGGTCGTCGCGGTCGTGCGGCGGGTGCGTCCTTTCTTCGCCAGTTTGTGCTGCTGGCTGCGGATGAACTCTTCCTTCTCGGTGTTCTCCGTGACCGCCACGTCTTCGATCTCCTCGCCCTTGGCCAGCCGGGTCAGGTAGATGTCCACCGCTTTGGCCATCGACGGAACGGTCGGGGTCGGGGCCATCGCCTTGACCTTGACTCCTGCGTCGATCGCGGCCCGCAGCGTACCCTCGCCGAAGGTGGCGATGGGCGGCAGCTCCTCCGTGCCGAACTGCCCGACGATCGCCCGCACGTCCGACGGAGAGTAGAGTGCCAGCAGGTCGAAGCGCTTGATGTCCAGCTCGCTCAGGTCGGCGGCTACCGTCCGGGCCAGGATCACGGGATCGACCTGCAGCTTCAGCTTGGCCAGCGTCTCCGGAAGTTCGGGCTTGTGCGGTTCGCTCAGTGCGAGGATGAATTTCTCGTCCTTGTGCTTGACGATCAGTTCGATGAAGTTGGTAAAGGAGCCGTCGGCGAACGAAATCTTGCGTTTGCGATAGACGATGTATTTTTGCAGATAGAGCGCTACGGCCTCCGTCTGGCAGATGTATTTCATGGTCTCGGGAACCGTGATGCGCGCCTCTTCGCAGATGCGGAAGAAACTGTCCACCGTCGTGCGGGAGGTGAAGATCACGGCCGTGTGGGTCAGGATCTCGACCCGCTGGCTCCGGAATTCCTTGAGCGACACGCCTGCCACGCGGATGAAAGGCATGTATTCGACCTCGGCCTTATGTTTGAGGGAAAGTTCGTGAAACGGCGATTTTTCGATCACAGCGGGACGAGGCTGTGAAACCAGTACTCTGCTTGCTTTCAATTCGGGACGGTTTTATCGGTTCATCAAATTTTTGTCAGCCGCAGCCATAAATAGCTTACAGGGAAAATTTCAACGAGGCAAAGGTACAAAATCCAATGCAAAATCGAAATATTTTTCGAGAGAAAGAGTGTAAAACTCTCCCGTAAGTACAAGAGAAGCAATCCACCGCCGACGGCGGCGAGGAGCCAGGCCTGGATCTCCTCCGCTCCGGCCGGGGCGAGCAGAAAGAGCAGGGCGAGGGGCGTGAGCAGCACGAAGGCGAGGGCCGCGTAGTTCAGCTTGAGGGCGGTCAGCGGGTCGGTGATGTAGCGGGCCAGGGCGATGTCGCCCCAGAGACGCAGCGACCCGACCTGGAAGAGTAGCAGCAGCGCCGTGCCTCCGGCACCGGCCGCGACCAGCAGCGGAAGCCACTCCGCAGGCAGGAGCGTTCCGATCGGCATGCGGAGGTCGATCAGCCGCAGCAGGAGCAGCGGCGCGAGCAGCAGCCCGAAGCCGAGGGCCGTGCGGACGAAGCGGATGTAGGCGTTGCCCTGCAGGTCGCTCATGCGGCGCGATCTCGAGCGGTCGAAGGAGAGTCTGCGCATGAGCGAGCGGACCTCCCTCAGCCGTCGGCCGAGCAGCGCCAGGTAGAGGAATGCCAGTCCGAGCACGATCCCCTGGAACGGCGCGTTCGACGCGATGCCCGGTGCGGGGAGCTCCGGAGCGGGGGGAAGCGAGGCGAGCGTCGAACGCTCGCCGAACAGCTCGGCGGCTGTCGCGGATCGTTCGGCGGGGGTCTCCTCCTCATGCGCCGTCACGGGAGTGAGGCTGCGGCGGAGCGCCGCTTCGAGTCGGGAGAGCGAGTCGCCCGGTATCGCGGCCGCCGTGTCGGCGGGCAGGTCGGGGAGAAGGGTCGTCATTCGAAGAAACGTTTTAGGGTGATGCGGATGTCGGTTCCTTTGCCGGGTTCGGACCAGACCACGCCGATCTTGCCCTGGTGGTACTCCTCGATCACGCGCCGCGAGAGGGAGAGACCGAGTCCCCATCCCCGGGTTTTGGTGGTGAATCCCGGCTCGAAGATCCGCTTCCAGTTGCTTTTGGGGATTCCCTTGCCGTTGTCCTTGATGTCGATGGTCACGCAGCGGTCGTCGGAGCCGATTTCGACCTCGATGCGGCCGTGTCCCTGCAGTGCGTCGAGCGAGTTCTTGATCAGGTTTTCGACCACCCATTCGAAGAGCGCCGTATTGATGCAGGCCTTCACGGGGGCGATGGCCAGGCCGTTGTAGTCGATCGCCACGTTGCGCGGAGCCCGCGTGCGGAAATACATGACCGAGCTGCTGACCGTCTCGTTGATGTTCTCGGGCGTGAGCGGCGTTTCGGAGCCGATTTTCGAGAAGCGGTCGGCGATCTTCATCAGGTGGCCCAGGTCCTTGTTCATCTCCTCGACGGCGTTGGGATCGACCGGCTGCGTGCGCAGGTATTCGATCCATCCCAGCAGCGAGGAGGTCGGCGTGCCGAGCTGGTGGGCCGTCTCCTTGGCCAGTCCGATCCAGACGCGGTTCTGTTCGTCCTGCTTGGTCGATCGGAAGGCGATGAAGACCAGCAGGATGAAGATCGCGATGACGCTCAGCTGGATGTAGGGGAACCAGTAGAGCGACTTGAGCAGCCGCGAGCGGCCGTAGAAGATGATGTGCTTGTTCCTGCCGCCCCAGAAATACTGGATCGTGATGGGGGTGTTCTCTCCCGCCAGCTGGTTGATCTTCGCGCGCAGCCGGTCGGGGTGGTTGATGACGGCTTCGGGGATGAGGTGCGAGCGGAGCACCTTCAGATTCTGGTTGGTGATGATGAAGGGGATGTTGTTGCGCTGGCTGAGAATATCCTCGACGAACGGGTCGTTGCCCGAGTCGCTCATCACGTCGCGCATGACACGCTCCATCGCGTGGACCCACAACTCCACCTCGTGCTGCTCCTTCTCGCGCAGGCTCCGGGCCATGTCGTTGGTGAAGAGCAGCGAGAGGAGCACCAGCGTCGTTCCGGCGACGATGGCCACGATCCTCTTGCGGAAGGAGAGTATGCGTCCCGGCTGCAGCATGGGCGGCTATTTCTCTGCGGCCGCCTCCTCTGCGGCGAGAATCGACCGGTAGCTTCCGGGCTGTTGCAGCAGCTCGGCGGCGCGCAGCGCTTCGGGATCCGAGACCAGGTTGCGTTCGATCACGCCGCGCCGGTAGCCGTGGCGCAGCACGATGTCGCTCTCGATCGTCTCGGCGATCTCGTCGCGGTAGGTGCGCAGGTTGGTCTGCGTGTCGTCCTGCAGGGCGTTCTCGATGGTCTCGATCTGGCGGGTCAGCTCGTCGTAGCGGTCGCTTTCGGTCGCTTTGCGGAGAATCTTCAGCACGCGGCGCGTCTCCGACTCGTAGGGCACCTCCTTGTCCTGCATGAAGCGCACGAAGGCTTCGTAGTCGTCGTCCGAGATCGCGAAGGTGCGGTTGTCGATCGTCTCGGCATGGTGCTGCTGCATGTATTCATCGACGAAATCTTCGATGAAGCCCCGCGCCAGCAGCGTCATGGCGAAGCGGCTGATGTACTCCGGCTCCGTGGCGATGTCGGGCGAGATGCCGCCGCCGTCGCGCACCGTGCGGCCGCTGCGGGTGGAGAATTCCCGGGCGAGCGAGTCGGCCCGTCTCTCCGCCGTCCCCTCTTTCGTGTGGGCGGAGTAGTCGATGGCCTGGATGCAGCGGCCCGAGGGAATGTAGTATTTGGCGGTGGTCAGCTTGAGCAGCGTGTTGTAGCCCAGCGGCCGGGTGGTCTGCACGAGTCCCTTGCCGAAGCTCTTCTGACCGATCAGCACCGCGCGGTCGAGGTCCTGGAGTGCGCCGGCGACGATCTCTGCGGCCGAGGCGCTGTTGCCGTCGATCAGCACCGCGAGCGGCAGCTCCGGCAGCACGGGTTCCTCCTCGGTGCGGAAGATCCGCTCCTCCGACCGTCCTTTGGTGCGGACCACCTCCGTGCCTTTGGGGACGAACATCGAGACGATCTTCACTGCCTCCTGCAGCAGACCGCCGCCGTTGCTGCGGTAGTCGAGCACCAGCCCCCGGAGCGAATCCTGCGCCTGGAGCCGTTCGATGGCGCTGCGGACCTCCTCCGCCGAGCCTTCGGTAAAGTCGCCGTGCTGTACGTAGCCGATGCCTTCGGCCAAAAAGCCCGCGTAGGGCACACTGGGGATCGCGACCCGCTCGCGGCGGATGCGAAGCGTGTCGCGCGCACCGCCGATGAGCCGCTCGACGACCACTTCGACCTGCGTGTCGGGAGTGCCCCGGAGCGCTCCGCTGACCTGTTCGGTGCTCCAGCCTGCGGCATCCTGTCCGTCGATGGCCAGGAGCTTGTCGCCGATGCGGATGCCCGCCCGGTCGGAGGGGGTGCCCTCGTAGGGTTGTGCGAAGATAATGTGGTCGCCCTTCTTGCGGATGAGCGAGCCGATGCCTCCGTATTTGCCGGTGGTCATCATGTCGAACTGCGACATCTCCTTTTCGGGCAGGTATTCGGTGTAGGGGTCCAGAATGCGGGTCATGCCGAGAGCGGCCTCTTCCGTCAGCCGGTCGGGGTCGATCGGATCGACGTAGAGGAGCGACAGCTCGCGCAGCATATTGACCATTATCTCGGTGTTGCGGCCCAGTCCGAAATCGTCGGGCTTGCCGTGCCAGAAGCAGCAGCAGATCACGATTGCCGCCGCGATCGGCGCGGCCGGACGCAGGAGGTGTCGGAGTCGGTTCATTGTTACTTTTCTTTTCTGTTCAGATAGTTTTCCAGACGGAAATATGCGCGCGCCACACCGCGCCGTATGCCCTCGATCACGATCCACTCGCCGTTCTGCGTTACCCGGATCTCGTCCTCGAAGAGCAGCGACAGGCGGCGCGGCAGCGTGTCGCCCCGGAAGACGATTTCGTACTCCGACTCCCGTACGGGGCGGAATCCTTCGGCGGCGAAGGCGCTGACGACCAGCTCGCGGTCGCTCATCAGGTGTCCGACCGTCTGCCTGGAGATGAATCCGAAGCGGGGGTAGAGGGCCGAGAGGAGGACCACGGCGGCGATCATTACCTGGCCGCGCGTCGAGTGGACGAGTGCGCGGAAGGTTTCGGCCGGAGTCAGCATCGAGGTTCCGGTCAGGAACATGAGCGCCATGACGAACAGATAGAGAACGCACAGGGCGACGAAATATTTTACGGAGCGGATCAGGTATTTTTTCATGACTTTTCGGTTTGTACGGTTTTCTTTGAGATTCGGGACGAGGCCTTTCGGGGCTGCGGCCTTCGGATGGCGGGGCGTTACCCGGCCTGCGTCGTTCGGTCGAGGCGGCCGACGGCATCGGCGACCTCCTGCATGAGCCATTTGGGGGTCGAGGTGGCTCCGCAGATGCCGACGGAGGCGGCTTCATCGAACCACTCGGCTCGCAGCTCCGCCGCCTCCTCGACGTTGTAGCTGCGCGGGTTGGCCCCGCGGCACACCTCGAAGAGCACCTTGCCGTTGCTCGACTTGCGGCCGCAGACGAAGACGATCGCGTCGAACCGGCGGGCGAACGCTTCGAGGTGCGTCTCCCGGTTGGCGACCTGGCGGCAGATCGTGTCGTGGGCCGTGATCAGCTCCGGCGCGGCGGCGCGCTCCCGCATCCGTTCGGTCAGCTTGCGGAAGAGGGTAATGCTCTGGGTGGTCTGCGAGAGGAAGAAGACCGGACGCGAGAAGTCTATCTTCTCCAGCTCCTCCTCCCGTTCGATGACGATCGTGGGCGATGCCACCTGGTTGGTCAGTCCGATCACCTCGGCGTGGTTGCGTTTGCCGAGCAGCACCACCTGCCCGTCTGCGCGCGCCATCTGCTCGTGGGCGCGCACCACGCGGTCCTGCAGTTTGGCCACCACGGGGCAGGTCGCGTCGATGATGCGCAGGCCCAGCTCCTCGGCCCGGCGATAGGTCGCGGGCGGCTCTCCGTGCGCCCGGATTAGCAGGCTCGCTCCGGGTGTCAGCCGGGGCATCTGCTCGTGCGCGATCGTGCGCATGCCGAGCTGTTCGAGGCGCTGCACCTCGATGCGGTTGTGAACGATGTCGCCCAGCGAGAAAAGCTCGGCATGCTCCCGCAGGGCCTCCTCGGCCCGGGAGATGGCTCGTTCGACCCCGAAGCAGAAGCCCGAGGCGGCATCTATCTCGACGGTCATCGTCGGTCGGTTGTTCGTTGGGATCGGCATGATGCGGATTCTCTATGGTTTGTTGGTGGTTGCTCGGTTGTGGCCGCTCCCTGAGTTCGCAGGTATTATCCGACGGTTGCGCTCTGTTTCGAGGCTTGCCCGGTCGGGTGGGAACACAAAGGGCGAATGGACATTACCGGGGGGTGGTTCGTTTGTCGCCGCGTGGGCTGCTGTCGCCCGAAGTCCGTTTTGCCGGCGGTTCGGGAGGGGTGTCAGCGGGTGTCGGCTATCCGCTCGAAGCGCTGGCAGAACCACTCCATCTGCTCTTCGACGCTCATGCGGCTGTTGTCCAGCTCGATCGCGTCGTCGGCCCGGCGCAGCGGCGAGATGGCGCGCGTCATGTCGGCCCGGTCGCGGGAGCGGACGTTCTCCTCGATCTCGGCGAGCGAGACCTCCTCGCCTTTGGCACGCAGCTCGTCGTAGCGGCGGCGTGCCCGCACGGCGGGATCGGCCGTCATGAAGATCTTCAGCTCGGCATCGGGGAAGACCACCGTGCCGATGTCGCGGCCGTCCATGACCACGCCCCGGTCGCGTCCCATCGCCTGCTGCATGGCCACCAGCTTCTCGCGCACCTGGCGGATCGAACTGACGCGGCTCACGCAGTTGCTTACCTCGATGGAGCGGATGCGTCCCTCGACCCGCTCGCCGTTCACATAGATGTCGCTCGCGCCCCGCTCGGGGTTGAAGCGGAAGGCGATCGATATGTCGTCGAGCAGGGCAGCGACGCGCTCTTCATCGACGACTCCCGACTCGATCGCGCCGTGTTCGAGCGCATAGAGCGTGACGGCGCGGTACATGGCGCCGGTGTCGATGAAGATGTAGCCCAGCCGTGCGGCTATGGCCTTGGCGAAGGTGCTTTTGCCGCACGAGGAGAATCCGTCGATGGCGATGACGATTTTTTTAGCCTTGGAGCACTCCATGAGGTATGATGTTGAAAAATGTGGACAGAATCGTGTAGATGCCCAGCACCCCGATGACGATGCCGGCCACGTGGTTGATCGTGAGCATGTGCCGCGGACGGAACTTGCGGCGGAACAGGTTGATCACAAACGCCAGCGAGGTCCACCAGAGGGTCGCGCCGCCGAAGAATCCTGCGAGCACCGCCAGTCCCCGTCCCAGGCCGGCTGCGTCGAACGACTCGATGGTCGTGATCTTGAAGACGGCGAAGAAGGTCAGGATGTAGGGGATGACCAGGATGAAGTTGGCGATCGTCAGCCCGAAGATCGAGGCGAAATCCTGTCCCAGGCTGCTCTTGCCGGCGCGGTTGCGGCGGATCTGCGGCACGGGGTTCTGGAAGAAGATATAGACTCCGACGATGACCACGAAGATGCCTGCGACCACGCGCAGCAGCTGGTTGTACTGCTCGATCTGGCTCTGGAGTACCGAGTAGCAGGAGTAGGCGATCAGCGCCATCAGCGTGTCGGCCGAGGCGATGCCCAGTCCCGAGACGATGCCCGAGCGGCGGTTTTTGCTCAGGGTGCGCTGGATGCACAGCACGGCGACGGGGCCTACCGTGATCGAGGCGGCCACGCCCACGCAAAACCCGCGCAAGAGGACTTCGATAATTCCCAGATACATGTTTCCCTACTTTCTCGGAGTTGCGGCGCGGGGACGATGCGGGGCGCAGGCGGAGGCTCCGGCCTGCGTCGGCTCGAGCCGGCGCGTTAGTTGGTTCCGAGGGGCAAATATACGAATAAGCGCGGGCAAAAACAAGTTTGTCCGTATTTTGCCGGACGGGAGCCGCAGGGCGGGGCGGGAAGCGGAAAACGGACCGTTTTTCCGGAGGTGCGGCACCCGAAAGAGGGGCGGTACGGCGCTCCCGGCGTGCCGGTTGCGGCCCTTTGTTGAAAAGTATTCCATAACTTTCCTATTTCGAATCACTTTCGTTTCGAAGAAAAATCTATCTTTGCCCCGAATCCCAAAAACGACGTTTTATGGAGGAAAATCGCAAGATAGAGATAGATCTGGGCGAGGAGGTCGCTCAGGGCGACTACATCAACCTGGCCATCATCGCCCATTCGCTCTCGGAGTTCATCGTCGATTTCGCGACCGTGCTGCCCGGAGTGCCCAAGGCGAAGGTCAAGAGCCGGATCATCCTCACGCCCGAGCATGCCAAACGGCTGCTGCTTTCGCTGCAGGAGAACATTACCCGCTACGAAAGCAACGTGGGCAAGATCGAGATCCCCTCTTCGCAGCGTCCCCTGCCGGGCGACTTCCCGCTGGGCGGCGGTCCGAAGATCGGGGAGGCGTGACGGACGGGCCTGGGTACATTAACCGGTAATTACCAAAAGCCCCCGCAAGTCGGGGGCATATTTACATAAATTATGTATTTAGGCAAAAGAAATATTCTTACATATTACGGAATACGAAGAACGACGTGAAAAGTGCATCGAGTACAAGTCAGACGCAACATTCACGGCATTCAGTGAGCTGGAAAACATCATAAACAAATCGGCACTGGCTCAGCAGTATTTCGGGAAATCGCACAGCTGGTTTTCGCAGCGTCTGAATGGCTGTACCGTTCAGAATAAGTCTGTGGCATTCAAAGAGGAGGAATACCACGAATTAGCCGAAGCCTTTCGGGACATAGCCAAGCGACTGGAAGCACACGCCGACGAAATCGAGGCCGCCCGCTATGAGTAAAATCAGAACCTCCCATCCTGCAAATCAAACAGACACCAGGTAGTCGTCCGGTGTCTGTTTTATTATCTCGTCCCAAGGGATATCTTTTATCTATTTCTATCTTCATATTTATTTTTCTTTATCCTCATTCAACGTACTGGCGGTCGGTCATTGCCGGATTCTTCGGCGAAGCTATGTTTGGGCGAACTTTGCCGGAGGTGGATGATCCGCTGTTTCGGCAACGGGGCGATAAGAAAGCGAAGGGTGCCGATTCGGCACCCTTCGCTTTCTTGCGGTCGGAGTCTTTTTCAGTCTGTTGCGATTAGTTCCAATAATACTCGTTCATGGTATGGTTTCTCGAAATTTCCTGACCGTCATCGAACAGGATCGTAACGGTAATCTGTAATCTTTCTGTCGAGGTCGTGTGATTCTCCGAGTCGATCGAGAGCGTCAGGGTGTAGGGATCCCACAGCCGGCCCTCCTCGGGGGTCAGGTCGCAGAGCCGTTTGCTGATGTATTGTCCGAAGACGCGTTCGTCGCTGGGATTGCGGCATTTGTCGTCGATGAAGGGGGCGAAGGTCCGCACGTGCACCTTCATGATGTCGTCGAGCGACGAGCCGGCCGGGTGCTTCGCGTCGTAATATCCGTTGGTGGTCGCCGTGATGCGGACAACGCTCTTGCCGAGCGCACAGGTGCCGTATCCCGATTGGGAGTACCAGTAGAGATCGTCGTTTTTTTTGACGTACTCCCAGTATTTCTCCGGGTTGGGGTCTCCGTAGTATTTAGTGTATTGAGTGAGTTGGTCGGCTCCCCAGACGATGCGGAAACGCACGAATCCCGGATGGTCGTCATAGAGATAGAAACCGTCCAGATCGGCATAAGTGGCAATGAACGGAAAGCCGGTCTGGATGATGCGGTTGTCGATCGCCCCCTCTTCTTCCGAGGAGTGGGTGCAGGCGGTTCCGATGCCTGCGAGCGTGCAGAGCAGCAGTAGGTATTTTTTCATAATGGGTCGTTTTTTCAGGGTTGTTCCGATCGAGGCGTATGTCCGACAGTCATAATATTTCATCGTTGCCATAGAGATGGATCTTGCTCTTGAGTTCGGTTCCGTCGTCGAAGAGGAACGTGAGTTCGATTGTTCGGGGTTCGGCGGAAACCTGGGGAAATTCGTCCAGGAAGAAGGCGATCGACTGGGGCCGCCAGAGGGCACCCTCCTCGGGGGTCAGGTCGTAGAGCCGCTTGTAAACATATTGGTTGTCGCGCAGCGCCTGGTCCCGGCATTTCGACCGGACGAACGGGGCGTAGGTCTGCACGTTGATCCGTATGATTTCGTCGAGCGACGAGCCGGCCGGGTAGTGCGGGTTGTAGTCGTCTTCGGTTACGGCCGACACTTTGCATACCGTTTTCCCGAGCACATCGCTTACCCGCTCCGTCTCCGGGCCGTCGTAGTAGCGGTCGTCGTGCTGCTCGGCATAGGTGCGGTGGCTCTCCTCAGAGGAGTCGAATTCTTCATTGAAGCGGTCGGTATAGACCGCGAGGTGTCCGAACGGGAAAATCGTGTGTAGAACCAGTTTGTTGATCGTGACGTAGTTTCTGACGAACGACACGCCGGTAGGCTCGATCTGCGGCTGCGGCTCTTCTGCCGAAGAGCTGTCGCATGCGGTGCACGCCAGCGCGAGCAGCGCGGCGCACCAAAGGTGTGAAAGGATTTTTTTCATGGTCGGAACGTTTTAGGCTGGTTTGATATTTACGAATAATTTGAAATTCCAGGAATATTCATGGTCGATTCTTATGCTTGTATCCGAATCGGGGTCGGGTTGGATATTGCCTTGCCTGGGGTGTAGGAAACTGGGGAGAAAATAACCGTCGTAAAGGCCGTCCCAACCCCAGTTGCAGTGGGGTCGCAGGGTTATATGGTATTGCAGGCGACGAGCGACAAACAGATGCCGCTTAAGAGTGGGAGCAGATGTTTTAACATAAGGGTAGGTGTTTGAATTCAGTGTAATATTACGATTTTTTTTTGAGAAATGCTAATGTGAGGATAGCGATTATTGTAAAAAATTGCATGCGGGGAGTTTTTCGCTTCCGTGCGGACCGTGTCCGAGAGGAGGGGTGGTAACATAAGAAAAGAGGAGAGATTGTTCTCCCCTCTTTTCCGCGAGTTATTTGAATTTTTGATGGGTCGTTCGTCGGTTTCGGCCGCCCGTACCGATCCGGTGCTGCGGCCTGCCGGTCGTAAGCCGTGCGCCTACTCGCCGCTTTCGTCCGAGGCGGCCGGTCGGAGATCGCCCGTGAAGTCGATGCTGAACGGTTTCCCGTCGGGCAGCACCACGTTGGCGCGTATCGTGAAGTTGTCGGGACCGTTCTTCTTGAAGAAGATAGTACCGTCCTGCAATGCCCGGAACTGCGAGTAGTAGTACACCGGATCTTCGTAAAGGAAGTAATAGTCGTCGTTGTGGTAGAACTTCCTCACATCGACCTGCATTCCCTGCAACTCCTTGGCCAGTCCGATCATCACGTAGGTCGTATGCTGCTCCGCTTCGGGTGTCAGCGGCGAGAAGAGAACGAACCAGGTGGTCTCCGTGCTTTCGTATTTGCCGGTCAGGATCTCGTAGCTCGTGCCGTCGAGTTCGTAGGTGCCGATGGGCTGCACGCGTTCGGCGGGTCCGGGTCCGGGATCGGGGTCGTTGCTGCATGCGCCCAGTGCGAGTGCCGTCAGCAGCAGCAGCGAGGCGCATATGTTCGATATCGTTTTGCGTATCATGGTTCTGTTGTTACATTGTTATGACGGTCGCTTTGCCCTTGTAGTGGCCCTTCAGACCTTCGTAGTTGGTAAAGTCGAGTTCCAGTTCTCCGTTGTAAACGTATGCGCTCAGGGTACCTATGTTGCCGTTGGCTCCGTTCCATTTCTTGCCGTCGTATTCGAAGTAGATTCCGTCGTAGGAGGAGAAGCCCACCGGCTCGCCGTAGAAGGCTTCGCTCGGGCAGCCGATATGTACCGGTGCGTGCTGCATCATCTCCTCGACCGTGGTCACGCCCTCGGCATCCGTTACCCAGATGTCCCAGATCGGGTTGTTGCGCTTGTCCACGATGGCCGAACGGATCTCCTTCGTCTCGCCGCCGTAGGTGAACTCATTCGGATAGACGGGTTCCTCGCCCATCCACTTGCACTCGCCGTTGAAGTCGATCTCGAGGGTCGTGCCGTCGCCGAAGACCACGTTCAGATCGACGTCGAAGATCGTCTCCTGATCTTCGTCCCAGCCGATGCGGAAGTAGCCCGTCGCTCCGGCCAGGTCGTCCGACGAGATGATCTTGGTCTCCTCGGTGCTGTTGTCCGTCAGGAAGATCTGGAAGGTCTGGTCGGAAGAACCCAGCTCGATCGTGTCGCCTTCGAGCGCATCCATCGAGAAGAACATTGTGGCAAAATAGCTGGTGATGGAGATATCCTCGAACCATTCGATGTCGCCGGGGGTAAACCAGAGCATGACCATGTCGTCCTCCTGGTCGAAGAATGCGGCACGCAGCGGCTTCTTCACTCCGTCGCGCGTGATGTAGTTCTCCGATGCGGGCATCGGTGCGTTCATGCTGCCCGCTGCGCGTGCGGAGAGGGTCGTGCCGTCGGCGAGCGTCAGGTGCAGCAGGATGTCGGCCAGCTGTTCGTGGAGGTTGAAGGTGCAGTTGCCCCGGGCGAGTGCCTCGGCAGAGCCTGCGCCGACCTCGAAGGACGCGCCGTCGAGGGTGCTGATGATCGAGAAGGTCGTCTGCTCGGTCAGGGGATCGAAGGGCTCGTTGAGCAGCGAGGGAAGCACGATCAGCTGGAGGTACTCCGCTTCGCCGGCTGCGACCTGCGCCAGTGAGGTAATGCCTTCGGCGGGCGACAGGGTAAAGGTCGCGTAGCTGGCATACTCCTCGGCGAAAGCCGAGCGGATGGCGATCTCGCGTCCGTCGATCAGAAGCGTGCTCTCCTTCAGCTCCGGCAGAGGCTCCTCTTCATCGTCGAGCGTGACATTGCCCCGGAACAGGGTGCCGTCGTGCAGCGTGATCGAGAAGTCGATGATGCCGTATTCGTCGTACTCCGTGAGGGTCAGCGTGCCGGAACTGATCGCCGAACGGTTTTCGTTCGTCGCGTCGAGCAGCGTTTTGCCGTCTTTGGTGTAGAACACCCGGAACGGGGCGGTCAGCGTGGTCAGGTCGATGACCGTGCGGTCGTATTCGTCGGTGCTCTGGGTCATCTCTTCGGCAAGCTCGCCGAAGCTGAAGAGCGCGTATTCGCGCTGGGAGCCGACCAGCTGCGCGGACGAGGTAATGCCCTTGTCGGCGGCCAGGTAGAGAAGCCCCATATCGGTCGCTTCGTCGTAATCCTCGACTACGGAGTTGATCGCGGTCTGCGCGCCGGCGAATTCGATGGCGTTGCGGAGCGGTGCCGGAGGGGGTGGGACAGGATTGTCTTCGTTGTTGCAACCTGCGAACACACCGGTCAGAAGGGCCAGTGCCGTAAATCGGAAAAACAGATTGTTCGTTTTCATAAGGTGTTGTTTTTTATGGGTTTGTTTCTCTTTTTGCGAAAGTTTTCCCCTTTTCGTCGAGGGATGCCCGTCGCATCCGGAGGATTCGGGATCCTCCGGTGCGGGGTGTAGGTCGTCGGGTTGAGGGAAGGTCAGTCGATGGCTCCGTCGCTCTCCCACACGGCGCGGATGGCGTGTGCCGGGTCGCCGCAATCCTTCAGGTCGATCGTGATGCGGTAGCCTCCGTCGGGGCGCTCCACACGCACCTGTCCGTCGGCCAGTCGGGCGTATCGTTCGCTCCAGGAGCCGTTGTCGAGCTGTTGGAACCACGAGCCTCCGGGATCTGTAAACTGGTCGGGAACGCCGGGACGGATGCGGAAGGGAACGATCTGGTCGCGGTCGATGCTGCCGTTGGCATTGCCCGGGGATACGGTGTAGGTGCCGGCGGGAATGCCCTCGGCCAGTGTCGTCGAGCCGGTTACGAAAAATTCGAGCCGGAGCAGTTCGCCGCTGCCCTGGGGGGTGTTTCCGGAGAGGTCGATCGTCTCTTCGGCCAGGTAGAGCAGGAAGTTGCGGTAGGAGCCGTCGCCGATGACGAAATTGTCGCCCTTGTCGATCAGGCGGGCATGGGAGAGACCCGCAAGGGTAACGTCTTCCGTGAGCGTGGTGTTGGGGATGACCGCCTCGGCGTAGTTCTTGGGTTCGAGCGCTCCCGTATAGCTGAAGTAGCGTTTCGTGTAGTCGGTGCCGACCAGAATGCCTTCGACGGTGTAGCGGTCGTCGTCCGCTTTGCTGATTACGCAGACTCCCTCGCGCAGCAGGTCGGCCTCGAATTCGGTCGTTCCCGCGGGGATGTCGCCGTAGAAGGTGCCGTCGGGCAGTTCGATGCGTCCGGTCGGCAGGTCTATTTCGGTAAGATAGCCCGGATTGAAGGTTCCGGCCGAGAAGTCGCCCGTCGATACCGGTTCGCGGTAGGGATAGCTCGTGAGGTTCTCCATGTCGGGCAGCTGCTCTCTGTTATAGGATACATTGAGGCTTATCTGCAACATTTTTCCCGGACCTACCGGGTTGCCGCGCTCGTCGATCTCCATATCGGTGTAGAGCTGCAGGATCCAGGAGTCGGAGATCTCCGAATACATGTCGTCGCCCCGGTAGCTCAGCGTGGCTTGCGTGTATTCCGTCTTTTCGGGGACCGGCTCCCGGAATCCGGGATCGTCCGGTTCGTTGGCGGAGTTGTTGTTGCAGGCCGCGAACGTCGTGCAAAGAAAAAACAGAGGGAGTAATTTTTTCAGCATAGGCGTTTGTGTTTTGATTCGAAGCCTAAGATATGAAATTAAATCGGATTTTCCAAACCGACGGCTGCTTTTTCTCCCGTTTTCCCCTTTGTGTTGTAAAAAGAGGAGCGGGACGTATCCCGTCCCGCTCCGGCTGTGGCGATATGTCTCCGGGCCTCTATTCGATGATCTCGCCCACCACGAAATTGCTGCCGCCGATGAAGATCATGTCTTCTCTGCCGGCCAGTTCGCGGGCGCGGGCCAGTGCCTCCGCGGTCGAGGGGATCGTCTCCCCCTCCAGACCGTACATCGCGGCCTGGGCCGCCAGGTCGCAGGCCGGGAGCGCGCGCTCCACACCGGGCTGCGTGAAGAGGTAGGTAGCCTCCCGGGGGAGCAGGGGGAGCACCTGCGTGAGTTCCTTGTCGCGGACGAAGCCCAGCACGCAGTAGAGGCGGCGGTGGGGCGTGGTGCGCAACTGTTCGGCGACGTAGCGGATGCCGTGTGCGTTGTGTCCCGTGTCGCAGACGGTCAGCGGGCGTTCGCCCAGCTTCTGCCAGCGTCCGAGCAGCATCGTGCTCTCGGCGGCGTGACGCATGCCCGTGCGCAGCGCCCGCTCGCTGATGGTAAGCGGGGTCTCCTCGTGGAGCAGGTCGATTACGGCGATCGCCGTCACCAGGTTGTGCACCTGGTAGTTGCCTGCCAGGTCCAGCTCCAGCGCGAACCGCTTGTCGTCGCGCCGGCGGCGCAGGACGAACTGCTGGCGGTCGTGCACCGTCTGGTGCGTGATGCAGGCGAACTCATCCTCGGCATAGACGAGTTTCGACTTCAGGGCCGCCGCCGTCTGTTCGAATACGTGGTCGCAGGCATCGTTCTTCTCGCCGATGACCACCGGGATGCTCTTCTTGATGATGCCCGCCTTTTCTGCGGCGATCTTTTCGAGCGTATCGCCCAACAGCGCCGTGTGGTCGAGTCCTATGTTGGTAATCACGCTCACCTGCGGCACGATCACGTTGGTCGCGTCGAGCCGGCCGCCCAGCCCCGTTTCGATGACGGCGACCTCCACGTCGGTCTGCGCGAAGAAGTCGAAGGCCATCGCCGTCGTCATTTCGAAGAACGAGAGGTCGAGCTGCTGCATGCACTCGCGGTGCTTGTTCACGAAGTTCACGATCTTCTGTTTGGGAATCATCTCCCCATCGACCAGAATCCGTTCGCGGAAGTCGCGCAGGTGGGGCGAGGTGTAGAGTCCCGTGCGGTAGCCGGCCTGCTGGAGCACCGAGGCGAGGATGTGCGAGACGGAGCCTTTGCCGTTGGTGCCGGCCACATGGATCGTGAAGAAGTTGCGCTGGGGGTTGCCCAGGTGCTTGCAGAAAGCCGAGATGCGTTCCAGTCCGGGTTTGTAGGCTTCGGGGCCTTTCTGCTGGTACGATGCGAGCGCCGTAAAGAGAAATTCGAGCGTTTGGTTGTAATTCATAGTGTTTGGTTTCCGGATCGTCCCGGAAGTTCGGTTTGTTATTGATTGCAGTGGTTATTCGATCAGGTGGTTCTTCTTCTTGATGCGGTAGGCCAGGTAGTAGAGCAGACAGAGCCCCATGAGCAGCTGTGCGATGCGTCCCAGGTAGTCGCCGTAACGGGTGTAGAAGGTCAGGCGGCTGTTCAGCTCCATGCTGTCGGTCAGGATGCCGCGGCGGTCCCAGCCCAGCTTCTGCCGCACGTCGCCCCGCGTGTCGATGAATCCCGAGGTGCCGGTGTTGGCGCTGCGGGCGATGGCCCGGCGGTGCTCGACGGCCCGCAGGCGGGCGATCGAGAAGAGGTGGCGGTGGCCCGGCGTGTCGCCCCACCAGCAGTCGTTCGAGGAGATCAGCATGGCCTGTGCCCCGTCCCGCACGAACTGGCCGAAGAAGTCGCCGTAGAGTCCCTCGTAGCAGATGGCCGGCCCGACCGCTGTCCCGCGGTTGCGGAAGACGGGACCTGCCTCGCCGATGCCGAGCTGGCCGACCGTGCCGCCCAGGTCGATGACCAGGAACTTGAGCGCCTTGAAGATCCAGGTCGGGGTGTTCTCCACGCCGATGACCAGGCGGCCCTTGTGGTGGATCGCCCCGACACCCGTTGAGTCGATGGCCAGGGCCGAGTTGAAGGCATCGTAGTAGCTGCGGCCGTCGTGGCGGGCGGGATCCCGTCGGGCGGTTTCGGGGTGATCCCCGTCGGGGTAGTACACGGCGGTGTTGGCACCCGCGACGAGCATCGTCCCGGGGTATTCGCGCGCCAGCAGCTGGGCGAACGCACGGACGGGGCGTGCCGTCTGGAGCCACCGCTCGTCGTAGCGGTAGTGGGGGATCGCCGTTTCGGGGAGCACGATGAAATCGACCCCCTGCGGCACCTGCGCCACCAGCGAGAGAAGCAGCCCCTCCTGCTCCTCGGCGGTGCCGGAGGCGAACTTGTCGTGGATGTTCGGTTGGACGACGGACACTTCGATCGAGCCTTCGTCGGGGGTGCGGTAGCTGAAGAAAATGGCGAGCGAGACGAGCAGGGGAAGCACGATCGCTGCGGCGGCGCGGAGCCAGGCCCGGCGGTCGCGGCCGCGCCGCCACGCCTCGTAGAGGAATATGTTGCCCAGCAGCACCCAGAGCGTGCCGCCGAAGATGCCGGTGTATTCGTACCACTGCACGGCCCATATCTCGTGTGAGAAGCCGTTGCCGAGCAGCAGCCAGGGCCAGGAGAAGTCGCCGATCGAGTACCAGTACTCCGTGGCGATCCATCCCGAGACGAGCAGGGTGTAGGCCAGGGCTTTCGGACCCTTCTTCGAGACGGTGTGATAGAGCATGAAGGCGACCATGTTGAGGAACGACGAGGCGATCGTCGCGGCGAACGGCCCGACGGGGGTCGCCAGCCAGATCCACCAGATCGTCGCGGCGTTCCAAAGTACGAACGCCAGCAGCGCCCAGCCGAACATCCGCCGCCACGAGCGGCGCGAGTCGTCGTATGAATCGCTGATCCAGAGCAGCGGTACCAGACCTGCGAAGAGGGTAAATCCCGTCCCTCCGAGCCATCCCGGAGAGAGCAGCAGGGCCGAGCAGATTGTCGCTGCGAGTTTGCGCATCATAAGCATTGTCGATTCGTCGGACAAAAATAGGGAATAGCTCCGAAAATTCAAAACTTTACGGGGCCGATTTTCCCCTGCGGGGAACGATATTGCGGATGCGTGCCGGGAGCCGTTCCCGTCGCTTTCCGCCGCCCCGCGGGACGAATGCGCTCCGGAAGCGCCCTGCCGCCCGTTTCCGGCCCGGTCGGGGCGGGCGGTGTTGCGTTTCGGGGGATTATTTCCTATTTTTGCCGGTGGAAAAGGCGGCCCGTGCGGTCGCTTTCAGGCACGGGGTCTCGTCCCGGCCGGTATCCGCTTCGCGCGGAGATCGGCGGCCGGGCCCCGGCGAACGAAAATTGCTCCATGAACGATCTGCGACCCATATCTTTGGCGGGGGTGCCCGACTCCCGCCCCCTGCTCATCGCCGGCCCCTGCAGCGCCGAGACCCCCGAACAGTTGCTTGCGACGGCGCGCGGCCTGGCGGCGCATGGCGTGCGCATCTTCCGGGCGGGGCTGTGGAAGCCGCGCACGAAGCCGGGCGGTTTCGAGGGGGTCGGTGCCGAGGGACTGCCCTGGATGCGCCGGGTGCGCGAGCAGACGGGCATGTACCTGGCGACGGAGGTCGCCTCGCGCGAGCATGTCGCAGCGGCGCTCGGGGCGGGGGTCGACCTGCTTTGGATCGGTGCCCGCACGTCGGCCAACCCGTTCGCCGTGCAGGAGATCGCCGATGCGCTGGCCGGGTGCGATGTGCCGGTGCTGGTGAAGAATCCCGTGAGTCCCGATCTGGAGCTTTGGATCGGCGCCATCGAGCGGCTCTACAATGCCGGGCTGCGGCGCATCGCCGCCGTGCACCGGGGCTTTACCTCTTGCGATCCGAGCATTTACCGCAACCACCCCCACTGGGCGCTTCCGATCGAACTGCGCCGGCGGCTGCCTGCGCTGCAGTTGCTGTGCGATCCGAGCCATATCGGCGGGCGGAGCGAACTGATCGCCCCGCTCAGCCAGCAGGCGATGGATCTGGGCTTCGACGGGCTGATCGTCGAGGCGCACCGCACCCCCGCCGAGGCGTGGAGCGACAGCCGCCAGCAGATAACGCCCGACGAGCTGGCGCGTATCGTCGCCTCGCTGGTGCTGCGCGACGGTGCGGGCGAGAGCGAGGATCTGGCGCTGTTCCGCAGCCGCATCGACCGGCTGGACGGGGAGTTGATCGGGATGCTGGCCCGGCGTATGGAGGTTTCGCGCAGCATCGCCCGCTACAAACGGGCGCACAACATTCCGGTGCTGCAGAGCGACCGTTACGAGGAGATGCTCGCGGTGCGCGCCTCTGAGGGGGAGCGGCTGGGCATGCACCGCCGCTTCATCGAACTGGTGCTGCAGGCCATTCACGAGGAGTCGATCCGCCAGCAGTTCGAGGTGCTGGAGCGGGACGGGGAGTAGCTTGGGGCGGATGCCTTCCGATACGAATCGTCCGGCGGAGATTCTCTCTCCGCCGGACGATTTCCGTTATGCGTGTTCTTGCCGTTGCGTTCCGAGGTCCGATCAGTTCGCTTCGGGAGTCTGTTCCTGTTCGGCCGCTTCCTCTTGCGCCTCCTCCGGCTGCTGCGCGCTCTGCGGGGCGTTCGTGTGCGGCTGGGGCCGTGCGGCCGGCGGCGGTGTCGTCTCGATCCGCTGCGGTTCGGCGGCGGTGCGGGAGATCAGCGAGGTGTGGGAGCCGTAGCGCAGAGCCGTGAGGACGATGACCGCCAGCGAGGCGGCGGCCAGGAGTATTCCGACAATTCGTTTAATCATGTGCGGAGGGTGTTTGCGGGTTTTCTTCTTGGAGCACCTCGATCGCGCGGAGCATCACGGGATCGACGGGGTAGATGTTGGCGTAGAACCCTGCGTCGCGCAGTGCCGTATTGCGGCCGATGTAGGCGCGCAGCTGGGCTTCGATCAGTTTGCGCGAGCGGGCGATCTCCGAGGGAACGGGCTTCACGCCGTTGCGGGCCGCGTAGCGGATGAAGTCGTCGGTGAGCGTCTTGTCGGCATCGAGCAGGGCGCGCAGCTCCCCGACGGAGGTCACGGCGTTCAGCGCCTCGCGGTGGCGATCGGCGTATTCGAGCGTGTAGCGGAAAAGGATGTTGCGTCCGGTGACCTCCAGGAAGTAGCGGGTCACGTCCGTCGTATCGACCGGAACGAAGATGTCGGGCATGATGCCGCCGCCGCCATAGACCACCTTGCCGCCCGGTGTCGTCCTGCGCAGCGAGTCGGCGAAGCGGATGCTGTCGCGCGAGAAGAATTCGTTGTGGCGGTAGCGCTCCCAAAGCTCCTCTTCGTAGCCGGCCAGGTCGCCGTTGGTGTAGGGCTTCTGGATCGACCGTCCGGTGGGGGTGTAGTAGCGGGCCACCGTCAGCCGGAGCGCCGAGCCGTCGGGGTAGGGATACTGACGCTGCACGAGTCCCTTGCCGAAGGAGCGGCGGCCGATGATCGTGCCCCGGTCGTTGTCCTGCAGCGCGCCGGCGAGGATCTCGCTCGACGAGGCGCTCATTTCGTCGATGAGTACCGCCAGGGGCAGCTCCTGCGTGGTGCCCTGCCCGTCGCTGTATTCGTCGGTGCGGTTGTGCTGCCGGTCCTCGGTATAGACGATCAGGCGCCCGGCCGGGAGAAATTCGTTGGCGATGCGGATCGCCTGGTCGAGGAATCCGCCCGAATTGCTTCGCAGGTCGAAGATCAGGCTTTGCATGCCGGCCTCTCTGAGCCGTGCCAGCGCCTGCATGAGTTCGTCGCACGAGGTCACGGCGAATTGCGAGAGGCGGACGTAGCCGATCCGGTCGGTCAGCATGAAGGCCGCCTCGATGCTGTTCAGGGGGATGGCCGCGCGCGTCACTTCGACCGCTACCGGGTCGGCGATCCCCTGCCGCTGGAGCGAGAGGGCCACCTTCGTGCCCCGCTTGCCGCGCAGCCGGCGGACGATCTCCCGCTGGGGGATTTTGCGTCCGGCGACCAGCGAGTCGTCGATGCGCAGGATGCGGTCGCCCGCACGGATGCCCGCCCTGTCGCTCGGTCCCGAGGGGATGACGTTGAGCACGACGATGGTGTCGGAGGTCATGTTGAAGACCACGCCGATGCCGTCGAACTCGCCCTGCAGCGGTTCATTGACCGCCTCCATCTCCGAGCGGGGAATATAGACCGAGTGGGGGTCGAGCTGCTCGACCAGCAGCGGAATGGTCTGCTCGGCCAGCGAGTCCATCGCGATCGAATCGACGTATTGCGTTTCGAGCAGCGAGAGGGTGTAGGAGAGCTTGTCGGCCCGGGAGAGCTGCCGGACGAAGGCTTCGAGCTGCCGTTCGGAGGCGGGCCGTCCGATGTAGCGGCCCATGAGCAGCCCCGCCGCGACGGCGAGCGCCAGCAGCAGGGGCAGGATGACGGTGAATCGGGAGTTGCGGTACATGGCGTAGCGGAACGGTTCGTGTCGCGTCGGGAGGCGTTGCCGTGCCGGCGGACTACTTGTTCTTGAACGTATAGGTCAGGCCGACGCTCAGCAGCAGCTGGGTCTGGATGTCGAAATTCTGGGCGCGGTTGTAGTAGAGCTGGAAATTGAAGGTGGTGCTCAGGTATTTGGTCGCCTTGATGTCGATGGTGTTCTCCCAGCGCACGGTCGGGTGGATCGCGAGCATCGGCTTGTTGTCCGAATCGCCGCGGTCGGTCCACTCCTGAAGCGCGTTCCGGTAGTCGTGGTAGTCGGTGTACTTGTTGTGCAGTCCGAGGTTGGAGATCCAGCCGAAGAAAGAGAAGAGGGTGGTGCGGTAGCGGAAGATCCCTTTCCTGCCGAAGGTGCGGTCGAAGTCGATCTGCACCGAGGAGCCGCCCTCGTACTTCGAGGTCTTGCCGGCGTTGGCCAGACCGTAGGCCTGCCAGCCCGGTTTGTCGTCCCAGACGTTGCGGCGCACGTGGGCGTTCTCGACGAATACGGCGCTCAGGGCCAGCGGCGAGATGTTGATCTTGATCGGGAACCGTTTTTCGGGGCAGGTGTAGGTGAAACCGCCCGAGATGTCGAGGTAGCCCGGAGCCATGAAGGAGCTTTTGCGGTCGGTGGCCTCCTGCTGTGAGCGGGAGACGTAGCCGTTGGCCAGCTGGGTGCGGAACTTGATGATCGAGCCTACCTGCCAGCTTTTGCTCAGGATGTAGGCCGGGTTGGTCGAGATCTGGAACTCGTCCTGGTTCTTGTACCAGGTGCCTTTGCTGGTGGTGGCGCCGTCGTCGCCCTTGTATTCGACGTTCATGCGGTTGTAGCCGAATTTGGCGTCGAACTTGGTGTCGATCGTGAAGCGGTGCTTGGTAAAGGTGTGGTGGAGGAACAGCGTGGCGGCCAGTCCGATCGAGTTGTCGCCGCCCGAGGTCTCGATCCACGAGTCGCTGTACGAAGCGACCGATCCGAGTACGCCGCCGCCGAACTCCAGCGTGTTGCGCTCCTTGCGGATGGCGGCCCGTTCGGCGCGGTAGCGGGCCCGGCTGAAGTAGCTCCGGCCATCGACCTGCGAGGGATGGGGCCGGTTGGCGAGAATCGTGAGCGAGGGATCGGCGGTCACTTCGTCGATGGTGATCTGTGCCGTTGCGGGGCGTGCGGCGGCCGTCAGGGCGAGCAGCAGGGCGAGCAGGCGAATCTGTTTCATGCGCGATGGTATCGGGTTAATTTCAAAAGCAAAATTAAGGATTTCTCTGCAAAAACCGTTACATTTGGAGGCGAAAGCAGAGAATAATCGGAAAAAAAAGAGAACGTATGAAATATTTCGGATCGCACGTCAGTGCTGCGGGCGGGCCTGAGAACGCTCCGCTCAACGCCCGGAGCATCGGGGCGACGGGCTTCGCGCTGTTTACCAAAAACCAGCGGCAGTGGCGCTCCGCACCCCTGACCGGCGCGCAGATCGACACTTTCCGCGCGCGCTGCCTCGAGGAGGGCTTCGTGCCCCGGAGCATTCTGCCCCACGACAGCTACCTGATCAACCTGGGCCACCCCGACCGCGAGGGGCTGGAGAAGTCGCGCACGGCCTTTTTCGACGAGATGAGCCGCTGCCAGGCGCTCGGACTCGACCGCCTCAACTTCCATCCGGGAAGCCACCTCGACCGCATCGCGCCCGACGACTGCCTCGACCGGATCGCCGAGTCGATCAACCTGGCGCTCGACCGTACGCAGGGCGTGACGGCCGTGATCGAGAACACGGCGGGGCAGGGCACCAACCTCGGGTTCCGCTTCGAACACCTGGCCCGGATCATCGACCGCGTGGAGGACAAGACGCGCGTGGGGGTCTGCATCGACACCTGCCACGCCTTCACGGCGGGGTACGACCTGCGCACGGCGGAGGCCTGCGAGCGGACTTTCGCCGAGTTCGACCGCGTCGTGGGCATGAAGTACCTGCGGGGCATGCACCTGAACGATACGCTCAAGGCGCTGGGCAGCCGGGTCGATCGTCATGCGCCGCTGGGCGAGGGCGTGATCGGGATCGAATGTTTCCGCTACATTGCGCGCGATCCCCGCTTCGAGGAGATGCCGCTCATCCTCGAAACGCCCGACGAGGAGCGCTGGCCCGAGGAGATCGCCCGGCTCAAGGCGTTCGCCGCGGAGTGATTCCGCACTAACCGAAACGGAAGAAGCGTCCCTCAAAAGGGACGCTTCTTTTCGTATGGGCTGTTCGTGTCCGGCTCAGAGCCGGTCGAGGCAGTCGCGGATCAGCCGGGCGCTGTCTTCGATCTCTTCGTCGGAAATCGTCAGCGGCGGCGAGATGCGGAAGGCCGTGTCGCAGTAGAGGAA
>JAIEHQ010000152.1 GCA_029065825.1 Alistipes sp. | reverse complement strand
CTTTATATATTTATATATATGAACGCTATTCGGCAACCGGCGGCTCGATTCCTTCGCTCGTAGCACGGGTCTCCATACGCTCGATACGGGCCTCCAAGTCGGGATGCGTCGAGAACAACTGATTGAGTTTGCTGCTTTTCTGAACGCCGGCTTCCTCCTCCATCTGCTTCAGCCTCTTGAAAGACAATGCCATAGCCCACGGATTCTTACCGGCTTTCTTCAGAAATTCATACCCGTAGTCATCCGCCTCGCGCTCCTGTTTTTGCGAATAGGAAGCATTGACCAGCGCCTCGCCCAGATCGCCCAACTGCGACTCGGTCAAGGTCTGCGCCGTGCCTCCCTGCGAAGAAATACCGTCCTTGAGCGCCGAAGTAAGCAGCGCCGTCCGGAATGCCTTTTTGGAGTGGCGATGTGCGATATGGCCGATTTCGTGACCGATCACACCCTGCAGCTCCTCGTCGGTCATGATGTCCATCAGCGAGGAGAAGACCCGGATACTGCCGTCGGCACAGGCGAAAGCATTGACATCGATCACGTCATATACCTTGAAATTCAAGGGAACTCCATCGGCATCGGTCAGTCCCTCGGTCAGTTTGGCGAGGCGTACGGCGTAAGGATTATCGGCCGCGCAGACCGGGTTGTGGGCATCCATCCAGTCGATATATTCCTTGACATAGGCTGCCATCTGGCTGTCGGAGAGCGTGACTGCCTGCGTTGCCTTGGCAGCTCCGCCCAATGCTTTCTTCAGGTTGAACTGGGCCATTGCCGGCAAGGAGACGACCGTACAAAGTAAAATGAGTGCGCTTTTAACAAAAAATTTATTCATAAGAACTTTGGTTTTATGGATTCGGAATGCAAAAATAAGCTATTTCCCGCAAGTAGGTTGTTTTTATCACGACGAAGTTTTGCTTATTTTTGCTGTGGTTTTACAGATTTGATTCAAGAATGTCGAAACAAGGAGCCTTTCTGCATGCAATACGCATCGCTGTCGGTGCGGGATGTCTGATCCTCGCTGCCGCCGGCTACGTGCTCTATCAAAGAACGATCGTCGTCTGGTGGCTGCCTCTGGTCGCGGCGGCGGCGATCGCACTGCTCACCCTGCCCATGCTGTCGCCGCGATGGAGGTGGCTCACTCGCTCGGAAAACGGCCGGATCAACGGCTTATGCCACTTCAGCATCGTGTGCGTACTGTTTTACTTCGGGCTGCTGGGAGGCAATTACTGGCTGGCCGACCCTGCCTCCGCTTGCAGCGAGACGGCCGTCGTGAGCGGACGGATCGAACGGACACGCAAAGAATACCGTTACGTAAGAAGACACCGACGTGTTCCGACGGGAAAAATCATCCGCACCTATTACCTGGAAATCGTTTTCCCCGACAGCACCCGCAAGAAACTTCCCGTGCCGGGTGCGCTCTATAAGAAGACGCGGACGAATCCCGAAATCGTATTGTCGCTGCAACGGGGCTTCTTCGGTTACCGTGTCGTCAAAGACCGTCCGAAAGTGAGCGCAAAATAGTTATCTTTGCCGTCGCGCACCCTCGGAGAGTTTCCGAGAAGGTGCGACGCTTGAACGAAAAAGGCTTCTTTCATGAAAAAAACATTGCTCGCTGCACTCCTTGCGGTCGTGCTTCTTTGCGGATGCCGCGACAACCGGCCCGCCTCCGGTCGCGCCTCCCTCTTCGTTTCCATTCTTCCGCTGCGGTCGATCGTCGGTGCGATCGTCGGCGAGGATTTCGAGGTCGAAGTGCTCGTTCCTCCCGGTATGAATCCGGAGAGTTTCGAACCCTCGCCCCGGCAAATGGCGGCACTCGACCGGGCGCACCTGGTGTTCGGCATCGGCTGGATCGACTTCGAGCAGAACCTGCTGTCGAGGCTCGACGACCGCAGTAAAATCGTCGAACTGCATCGGGGAATTACCCCGATCGCCGGAAGCTGCGCGCACCTGCACGACGGGAAGATGCACCGGCACGGAATCGACCCCCATGTCTGGACCTCGCCCCGCGAGCTGCGTGTCATGGCCGAAAACGCCTATCGAAGCATTCGCGCCCGCTACCCCGACTCGGTGCGATACGAGGAGAACTACCGCCGCCTGGACGAACGGCTGCGGACCTTGGACGAATCGGTAGCCCGCCGCCTGCAGGAGGAGGGTCCCTCCTACTTCATGATCTATCATCCGGCACTGACCTATTACGCCCGGGCCTACGGCATCGAACAGGTCGCCATCGAACAGAACGGCAAGGAACCATCGGCCCGCCGGCTGGCGCAGCTGATCGACCGCGCCAGAGCGGACGGCATGCGCTCGATCTTCTACCAGAGCCAGTTTCCGGCCACGTCGGTCGAGGTAATCGCGGAAGACATAGGAGCGGAGAGCGTCTGCATCGATCCCCTGGCCGAAGATGTATTCGGC
>JAIEHQ010000151.1 GCA_029065825.1 Alistipes sp. | reverse complement strand
GGGTTGATCTGTATGTGATCTACCACCCCCTCTTCGGGCGTGGGGTCGGAGGGTTTGGCGTAGTGGAGCAGCGTCATCGCATAGCCCAGGTACCAGCCCCCCCCCTCGCGGTATTCGCCGGCGGAGAGCAGGCGGAATTTCTCGCGTACGCGGGGCTGCTGCATCCCCTCCCAGTCGATGGCCAGTTCGACGTACGATCCCTTTTCGGTGCGGTACTGCGCGCCGAAGCCTTCGAGGCAGTTCTCGTAGAAGGAGTAGGCGCTGCCCAGGAACGAGGGGTCGTAGCGGCCGCCGAGCAGCGAGCGGGGGAAGATGCCGGCCATCGCCCGCACGTTCTCGGTTTCGAACTGATAGTAGATCTGGGGCTTTGCCGAGGTCATGAATCCGGAGCCGTCGCCGAAGTCCTTCAGCAGTTCGACTCCGGCCACCAGCCGGTTCTTTCCGTCCCAGATGACACCCGCTTTGGGCGTGAGGCGCATGCTGAAGTAGGTGTGCGAGTCGTCGATGTTGCAGGCCGCGTCTTCGCGGTTGTCGAACCGGGTGTCGAAGTCCGCTCCGACGAAGATCTCCTGGGCCGAGAGGGTCGTGAGGCAGAGCAGCAGGGCGAGTGTAAGTGCGAGGTGTCTCTTCATGGTGTAGGGTTTTGTTCGCGGGGCGGGCGCTTCCGCCCGCGCGAAATAATCGTCAAAGTTAGTGAAAATATCCGGATTTGTTTACTTTTGCCGCAAAAGTAGCGAAAAATGAGAAAGATTGCCAACGAAGAATTGGGCCGTCCCTCGGCCGGAGAGTTCGCCCGGATGGAGAAGATGCCGGTGGCCGTGGTGCTGGACAACGTGCGTTCGATGCAGAACGTAGGGGCTTTTTTCCGTACCGCCGACGCTTTCGCCGTCGGGCGGATCGCGCTGTGCGGCATTACCGCCGCTCCGCCCAACCGGGAGATCCACAAGACGGCGCTCGGCGCCGAGCTGACCGTGGCGTGGGAGCACTATCCCTCGACGCTCGAATGTGTCGAGGCCTTGCGCGCCGAGGGCTACTCGATCTGGGTGGTCGAGCAGGTCGAGGGGGCGGTCATGCTCGACGACTTCCGTCCCGAACCGGGGCGCAAGTACGCGCTCGTCTTCGGCAACGAGGTCGAGGGGGTGGCTCAGCAGGTCGCCGACCGGGCCGACGGCGGCATCGAGATTCCGCAGGCGGGGACCAAGCATTCGATCAACGTCTCGGTGGCCGGCGGAGTGGTTTTGTGGCACTTTTTTTGGCAAATCCGGTCAAAGCGCTAAATTTGCCGCCCGATATTAACCTAAACAAGCAAGTGAACTATGTCGGTTGAAAGTACCGTAAGAGCGGTTACGACCTATCGTCTTACCGAGATGAAGCAGCGGGGGGAGAAGATCTCCATGCTGACCTCCTATGACTATTCGATGGCGCGCATCGTCGATGCCGCAGGCGTCGATGTGATCCTGGTCGGCGACTCGGCGGCCAACGTGATGGCCGGTTACGAGACGACGCTGCCCATAACGCTGGAGATGATGATCTACCACGCCCGCTCGGTGGTGCGCGCCGTGCGCCGTGCGCTGGTGGTGGTCGATCTGCCGTTCGGCACCTATCAGGGCAACTCGAAGGTGGCGCTCGATTCGGCCGTCCGCATCATGAAGGAGACCGAGGCCGATGCGGTCAAGCTGGAGGGGGGCGAGGAGATCCTCGAATCGGTGCAGCGCATCCTCTCGGCGGGCATTCCCGTGATGGGCCACCTGGGACTCACGCCCCAGTCGATCCATAAGTTCGGAACCTACAACGTGCGGGCCAAGGAGGAGGCCGAGGCCGAGAAGCTGGTGCGCGACGCCCACCTGCTCGAGGAGGCCGGCTGCTTCGGCATCGTGCTCGAAAAGATCCCTGCGGCGCTCGGCGCGCGGGTGGCTTCCGAACTGCGCATCCCGATGATCGGCATCGGTGCCGGCGGCGGAGTGGACGGCCAGGTGCTCGTGATCCATGACATGCTGGGGATCAACAAGGGATTCTCGCCCCGGTTCCTGCGGCGCTACGCCGACCTGCACGAGGTCATGACCGGTGCGGTAACGGCCTATGTCGGCGACGTGAAATCGGGTGATTTCCCCAACGAAGCGGAGCAGTACTGATGCCTGCTCGGGTGGCGCGGGTGCGTTGCCCTCGGGGTCGAAGATACGACAACCCCCGAAGGAATCTCCTTCGGGGGTTGTCGCGTTTCGGAAGCTGTCGGAAGAAGCCGTGCGGCCGAAACTGAGGTGCCGGATGCGCTCCGCTCCCGGCCTACTTCGAGTAGTCGCGCTCGCCGAAGATCGCGGTGCCGATCCGGACCATCGTCGCTCCGTGTTCGATGGCCAGCGGGTAGTCGTGCGACATGCCCATCGAGAGTGTGTCGAACTCCGTCCCGAAGCAGGGGGCGAGTTCCTCCTTGCAGCGCCGCAGGGCCTCGAAGTCGCGTTGCACGACGCTCCGGTCGTCGGTATTGGTCGCCACCCCCATCACTCCGCGCACCCGCAGGTTGGGCATGCGGTCGAAAGCTCCGCTGCGGACATATTCCGCCAGCTCCTGCGGCTCCCAGCCCGATTTGCTCTCTTCGTCGGCCACGTGGATTTCGAGCAGGATGTCGATCGTGCGGCCGGCCGCCTGGGCCGCCTTCTGGATCGCCTCGGTCAGCCGGGCGCTATCGACCGAGTGGATCATGCGCACGAACGGCACCACCGTCTTGACCTTGTTGGTCTGCAGGTGGCCGATCAGGTGCCACTCGATGTCCTTGGGCAGCTCTTCGTATTTGCGGGCCATCTCCTGCGGGCGGTTCTCTCCGAAGATGCGCTGGCCGGCCTCGTAGGCCTCCATGATCTTTTCTGCGGGGTAGGTCTTCGAGACGGCTACCAGCTCCACGCCTGCGGGCAGGGCGTTTTTGATTCCGAGCAGTCGGTTCGCTAAGGTCGGTTCTTGCATCGTATGTAGGTTTGAAAGGCGTTCTTCCGGCAAAATTAGGAAAAAATCGGTAAAAACGATCGTCCGCAGCCCGGCATGCCGGCCGAATGTCCGCTGCGGGGGCACTTCGGCCGGCTACCATCCCCCGCCCAGCGCCTTGAACAGGGAGACATAGCTGATGTACTGCTGCGCCGTCAGATTGACGTACTCCATCTGCGACTGGTACATGCTGCGTTCGGCATCGATCACGTCCAGGTAGGCCGACATGCCGCTGCGGTAGAGCGCCCGGGTCATGGTGGCGATTTCTGTGTTGGCCTGCAGCAGCCGGGCGTAGTTGGCTCTCTGGGTGCGGTAGGTGGCTACGTCGAGCAGTGCTTTCTCCACGTCGGCGAAGGCTTCGAGCGCCGTCTCCTCGTAGGCGAACATGCTCTGGTAGTAGCGTTCGCGGGCGATCTCCTCCTGCCGCCGGAGCTTTCCGAACGAAAAGATGGGCTGCAACAGCGATCCTGCGGCCGACCAGACCCATCCGCTGCCGTCGGCGATGCCGGCCAGCGACGAGGAGACCGCTCCTCCCGAAGCCGTAAGCGTGATCGAGGGGAATCGTTTGCTGCGGGCCAGCCCCACGCCGGCGGCCGCGCGCTCCATTTCGTAGGCGGCCTCCATCACGTCGGGCCGCCGTTCGAGCAGTTCGGAGGGGAGGCCGACGGGAATTTCCGGATGCCGATCCTCTTCCAGCAGCGTGTCGTCGAAGACGAGGCCGTCGAAACGCGAGGGAGCCTCGCCCAGCAGCACGCAGAGGGCCAGCCGCGACTGTTCGACGGCGCGCTGATACTGGGGGATGTCGGCTGCGGCCTGATGAACCAGGCTGCGCGCCTGTTCGAGCGCCACGCCGTCGGCCATTCCGTAGCGGTTGAGCGAATCGACCAGCGCGGCCGATTCGAGCCGGAGGGCATGGCTCTGGCGGGCGATCTGCAGGTCGCGCGTGTAGCGGAGCAGCGTGAAATAGGTGGTCGCTATGTCGGCCGTGAGGGCGAGCATCACGCCCCGATAGCCCCACTCCGAGGCGTACAGGGCCGCTTTCGCCTCGCGGTCGGCGTTGCGGAGCGTGCCGAAGAGCGGCACCTCCCACGAGACGGAGGGTTCGATCCCGTAATTCTGCCGGGTGCCTGCGTCTCCGGAGTAGTCGGCGCCCGCCCCGACCGTCGCCCCGAGCGAGGGGAGGTAGGGTGCCCGTGCCGTCGCCAGAGCCGCCCGTGCTTCGAGAACGCGGGATACCGCGGCGGCCAGGTTGCGGTTGTTGCCCAGCGCATGCTCCTCGAGGCGGTTGAGGGTGGTGTCGCCGAACAGCTCCCACCAGTCGAGCGGCAGCCGGGCCGAATCCCTGGGGGACTCTGCGGCGAACAGGTAGTCGTCGGGAACCTTTACGTCGGCATCGTAGAGTTTCGGGGTGCATGCCGCGAGCAGCGCGATGCAGGCACCCAGCGTGAAGATGCGTTTCATACCTCTTGTCGTTTTAGTTCGCGTTTGCGTTCGAAGCGGGCGATCCGCCCGATCAGGTAGTAGAGTCCCGGATAGACGAAGATGCCCAGCATCGTGGCCAGCAGCATGCCGCCGGTCAGGGCCATGCCCATCACGTTGCGTGCGGTGGCGTAAACGCCGCTGGCGAAGATGAGCGGCAGTATGCCCAGGACGAACGAAAGGGCGGTCATCATGATCGGGCGCAGCCGCAGGCGTGCCGCCTCGACGCTGGCCTGCAGCAGATCCAGGTTCTTTTCGAAGAAGAGCTTGTCGGCGTACTCGACCACCAGGATGGCGTTCTTGGCCGAGAGTCCGATGAGCATGACCAGCGAGATCTGCAGGTAGATGTTGTTGATGTACTCCGGGGCGAAGAGGTAGGCGCCGCCGACGAAGAGCAGCGCGCCGAGCATCGCCATCGGGACGCTCAGCAGGATGGCGACCGGCAGCCCCCAGCTGTTGTAGAGCGCCGCGAGAGTCAGGAAGACGAAAGCGACGGCGAGCAGATAGACCGTCGCGCCGGAGGCGGAGGCCTCCCGCTCCTGATAGGAGAGACCGCTCCAGGCTGTGCCGACCGATTCGGGCAGGACCTCTTCCGCGATGCGTTCGATGACGTTCATCGCCTGGCCGGTCGATACCTTCGGTGCGGGGGTTGCCGAGATCTCGATCGCCCGGTGGAGGTCGAACTGCGAGACGTAATCCACGCCCGAGGTGTCGCGCACGGTCACGAACGACGAGACGGGCACCGAGTTGCCGTCGCCGGCCGCGACGAAGTAGCTGTCGAGCGAGCGGGCATCGCGCCGGTATTCGGGGGCGGCCTGGATGTAGGTTTGGTAGAGCTTGCCGAACCGGTTGAAGTTGTTGATGTACGAGCCGCCGAGCAGCGTGCTCATGGTCTTGTAGAAACTTTGCAGCGGCACTCCCTGCG
>JAIEHQ010000150.1 GCA_029065825.1 Alistipes sp. | reverse complement strand
GATAGCGCATAGACGATGCGGTGCCGGTTCTGGCGCAGCAGGGTGTTGCCGTCGATGCCTACCTTGTAGAATCCGGTGGTGCCGCCCGTTACGAATGCCGTGATGTTGGAGGGCGGGGTGAGCGAATCGGTGCGGTCGATGCGGTAGAGGCCCGAGGCCATGACCGACAGGCTGAACTGGTTCTCTTTCGAGTAGCTGGGGCCGCCGATGAAGGTGAAGTCGATCTTCTTCTCGAAGGTTCTGTCGCGGTTGGCCTGTCCGAAGTAGTCGATGATCCGGTGCAGCAGCGATCTTCTCGGCGCGGGGGCGAGCGAGTCGCCGGCCGGTTCGGGCTGCGGGCGGATGCAGCCGATCGAATCGTCGGGCTTGCCGCCGCCCGACTCCTGGGCGCGCGAAAGGGGGGCTGCGAAGAGCAGCGCTCCGAAAAGGATCGTTCTCAAGGCCGGCATGCGGAGCGTTCGCTATCGGTAGTTGTCGAGCACCCGGTAGAACCTCTTTATTTCCGCTTGCGAGAGCACTCCTTTGTGGAGATAGACCAGCTCGCCCTCTTTCGAGACGAGCAGCAGGACGAACTGGTTGTTGCAGTCGCCCAGTCCCCATGCGTCGCGCAGAATACTCGCCTCGTCGGAGAGGACGGTGCCGCCGTTGGAGGCGGTGCGCTTGCGGGCCATGGTGCGGGCCATGCCGTTGGGGATCATCGGGGCGTCGTTGAGGTTCATGATGCCGAATCCGTAGAGGTTGTCGCCTTCGGCGCGGTGGTTCTGCTCCATATCGACCGTGAAGTCGTTGTTCTGTTTGTGGCGGTCGGGATCGACATAGAAGATCATCAGGTTCTTCTCGCCCCAGTGGGGAAGGGTCGCCGGATTGCCGTCCACGTCGAGCAGTTTGACGTTGGGTACCTTGCGGGGCAGGGGCTGTGCCGAAGCGGCGCAGCATGCGCCCAGAAGCGCGATCAACAGAAGTACGGTTCTCGTTTTCATAGTCGAAAAATCGTTATGGAAAAAACGGTGCAAAGTTACGAATTTATTTTGAAACGGATTCCCCCATTCGGGCGGAAGAGTCGTCGATTCGGCGCATGCCGTCGCGGGGGACTCTTTCGGCCGGCTGTCGGACGCCGCTCGCCGTCCGGAGGGGAGTTTCGTTGCGGAACGGGTTGCAAGTTGCGTTCCAAAATCGCGTGCGGAGCGGAAAAAGATCGCGCTGCGGTTTCCGCCTCCGTGCGGATTTCATGAATCTTTGCCTATCTTTGCGTTCATGATCAAACAGGGAAAACAACGGATTCTGTTCGTATGCCTCGGCAACCTATGCCGCTCCCCGGCGGCGGAGGGCATCTTGCGGCAGATGGCACGGCAGCGGGGACTCGAGGAGCGGGTGGAGGTCGATTCGGCCGGTACGTACGGCGGACATGCGGGCGATCGGCCCGACGGGCGCATGCAGCGGGCGGCCCATGCCCGGGGGTATCTGCTCACGCATCGGGCGCGGCAGGTCCGGGAGGAGGATTTCGAGCGCTTCGACCGGATCGTGGCGATGGACGACGGCAACTACCACGACCTGTTCCGGATCGCCCCCTCGCGCGAGGCGGGGGAGCGGATCTGCCGTATGGCCGAGTTCTTCGGCGAAGGTTCGCGCTGGAGCCATGTGCCCGATCCCTACTACGAGGGGCACGAGGGGTTCGAACTGGTGCTCGACCTGCTGGAGGAGGGGTGCCGGCGGCTGCTCGATGTGGTTGAGGCCGAGTCGTAGCCGGGTGCCCGAAACGTTTTGCGGCCCATTCCGAACCGATCGGAGTGGGCCGCAGTGTTTTCGGGGTGCGCGGGAGCGGTCAGAAGCAGAGACCGATGCCGATCTGCCAGGTGTTGCGCCAGGGGCATTTGCGCCCGGCCAGCAGGTAGGAAAAGTCCGCCGCGATGTGGAGGAACCGCACGCCGGCACCGACGGTGGCATAGTTGCAGGACCTATCGCTGGAGACGTGGTAGCCGGCCCGCAGCGAGAACAGCTGCATGAGGGTGTATTCCGCGCCGAAGGCCGCTTCGAACGCCGACGGACGGAGCTCTTCGGGCCATATGCGGTAGCCCAGGTCGAGGGTCGCTTCGAGCCAGTGGGAGTCCCGGATCGGGGCGAAGAGCGTGCCGCCGAGGTTGATGCGGGTCGGGAGCAGACAGTCCGCATCCCCGAATGTGACATCTATGTCGGCGATCTTCAGACCGGCACCGATCCATGCCCCTTCGGCCATCCGGTCGAGCGGGACGCGGGCATAGGCCGCCAGGTCGAGTCCGAAGGCCTGGTCGGCGGGATAGAAGTCCAGGAACGAGGAGCGTACGTAGCGTGCGGTCGCCGAGATGCCGAGCCAGCGGTTGATGCGGTAGCCGTAGGCCACGTCGGCCGAGAGGTCGAGCGGGCGGAACGATCCCGTGCCGGCGGAAAGCGGGTCGTTGAATTCGTCTTTGGGGATGAACGGAGCCTCGTCCGCGTCGTAGTCCGAGCTGTAGCGGGGCGAGCGGTAGAACCGGGCACCGAAGGCCAGGGCGTGGCGCTGGCGTAGGGGGACGAAGCCGCCGACGGCAGTCAGGTCGTAGCCCCGGGCCAGGTCGCGCAGCCAGGGGGCGTAGGAGGCACCGATCTCGAAGGTGCCCGTGCTGAAGAGCGAGGCCGCCGCGTTGGTATAGACGGTCAGCGGACCGCTCGACGCGGCGGCGGTGGCGTTGCCCATGCCTGCGGTGCGGGCATCGGGGTTGAGCGCCAAGAACTCCTGGGCGCGGAGTGCCGGGGGAGTCAGAAGGGCGAGCAGCAGGAATATCGTGATTTTTTTCATGGTGCGAAGGTATTTCAGCGTTTGACGACGGTGCGGGTCACGGTCACTCCCTCGAAGTCGGCCTCGAAGCGGTAGGTGCCGGCGGAGAGCTGCGAGAGATCCAGCTGCAGGGGTGTCTCTTCGGTCAGGAGGACCGTGCGGCGGAAGCACTCCCGCCCGATCGAGTTGCGCAGGCGGATCGTGGCCTCGCCCGATCGTTCGCAGAGCAGGTGGAGGCGGTCGGTGCAGGGGTTCGGATAGAGGTCGAGCCGTAGGGCGGGGGCCTCCGCCCCGATGTTGTATTCGATGCGGCGGACGGCCGTCGAGATGCCGTTGGTCAGGGTCAGCTCGGCGATATAGGGTCCTGCGATGGGGTATTCCGAGGCATCGAACGTGAGGGTCAGTTCGTCGTCGGTCAGGCTGCTCCTTATCCGCCGGCTGGCATCGGTAAGTTCCCAGTGCGTGTAGTTTTGGAGGGTGTAGCGCAGCGTGCGGCTCTGACCCGGGTAGAGCGTGAAGCGCTCCTCCTGGTCGGGGGCGGGGATGATGACCGGAGGCCGGTTGCCGGCCGCGAGGGCCATGCCCGCGTCGATCAGCGGACCGATCGGACAGCGGTCGGTGCCTGAACCGTAGTATTGCGAGATGTCGCGGGTCGAATGGAGCAGAATATCCCTGCAATGCTCGCCGGTAAAGCCCGGGCCGCCGAAGCGGGAGACGATCAGCGCTGCGATGCCCGATACGTGGGGGCAGGCCATCGAAGTGCCCTGCATGTAGGCGTAGCCGGGGAGGTAATAGTTGCTTTGGTCGGTCGGGTAGGTGCTCAGGATGTCGCACTGCGAGGCTTCGGTAAAGATGGTGTAGTCCCAGGGACCTCCTCCCGGTGCGGCGATATCGACATTGGAGCCGTAGTTGGTGTAGGCGGCGGGCATGAAGGTGCAGGTCATGGCCCCCACGCAGAGGCACGGCTCGTACGAGGCGGGGTAGAAGCCGCCGCCGGCGCTCTCGTTGCCTGCGGCGAAGATCACCACGCCGCCGGCCATCGGGCCGACCTGGGTCTCGCCGTCGGGCGACATGCCGGCGTAGCGGATGAAGTAGTCGATGGCATCGATCAGGACCTGGCATTGCTCCCGCCACATCAGGGGCGACCAGGTGCCGTCGAGGTTCCAGCTGTTCTGGCTGATCACGGCTCCGTTGTCGGCCGAGTACTTGATCGCGTCGGCGATGCCGTAGAAGGTGGCGTTCTGCCGGCTGTCGGAGGGGTGGAAGATTTCGCAGGTCATGATGCGGGCGCCGTCGCCCCGGCCCGAGCCGCCGGCGATGCCGCAGATGCCGATGCCGTTGTCATTGACCGCTGCGATCGTGCCGGCCACGTGGGTGCCGTGGGTGCCCCAGGTAATGCGGTCGGGATCGGCTCCGACGCAGAAGTTGCGGCCGATGCCGCTCCACATGTTGGCCGCGAGGTCGGGGTGGTCGTACTGCACTCCCTCGTCCATGACCGCTACGATTACCTCGCTGCTGCCCGCGGTCTGCCGCCACGCCGGCAGGATGTCGATGTCGGCACCGGCGGCGGCCTGCGTGTGGGTCGTACCGTCGTTGTATAGGGGCCATTGCCTGTAGAATAGGGGGTCGTCGAAGGGGGCTTCGGCCGCGGCAATGCCGCTCGCCGCCCCGTGCCGCTCGGGCGAGGGCTGGACGACGGTCCAGGTGTCGGTGCGGGAGATGCGGCCCACCGGTTCGGCGTGGGTTACCCCTTCGAGTCGGCCGAAGTCGGCGATCAGCTGTTCGGTGTCGCCCTCGAAGCGGACGACGTACCAGAGGTCGAGTCCCGCCTTGCGGGTGCGTTCGGCGCAGCCGTAGTCGTCGAAGAGCCGTTCGACGGAGGTCACGCGGTAACGCCGGCATAGCTCGTCGAAGGAGAGGTTGCCCGTCTGCAGTTCGCCGCTGCGGGTGCGCTCCATGCGGAGCGATTCGGCGGTGGTGCGGTCGAGCTTCAGGCTGATGACACCCGGGATCAGCTCCGTCTGCTGCGGAGCCGAGGGGGGCGCGGGGCGGAGATCGTCGAAATCGCTGCGGCATCCTGCGGCGAGCAGCAGCAGGGCGAAGAGCAGGTGTTGCGGGAGATGTTCGAAGGTCATGGTGTGTGGTTAGGTCGTATGTTGGCTTGGCGTGTTGTGCGGCACGGCGGACGTGCACTCAAAGATAGACGATCCGCAGCGTAGGGAGGCTGCGAAAAAGTCGGCAATCGTTGCGCTTTTTCCGGATTTCGGGGAGAGGTGCGGGGGCGGAGGCTTGCCCGGCTGTCGGCACGGGAAACGATACCTTAAATAAAAAAGGAAAGAGGATCTTGCGATCGACTTTCCTTTTTTGCGAACTAACAGTTCATCGCTCCGCAGCAGTGGATGACCTGACCGCTGACATAGGACGAAAGGTCGGAGGCGAGGAAGAGCGCCACGCGGGCCACGTCTTCGGGGGTGCCGCCGCGCCGGAGCGGAATCTGCTGGTACCATCCCTCCTTCACTTCGTCGGGAAGGGCGTTGGTCATGTCGGTAATGATGAAGCCGGGGGCGATGGCGTTGGCGCGGATGCCGCGGGGACCCATCTCCTTGGCGATCGACTTGGCCAGGCCGATCATGCCCGCCTTCGAAGCCGAGTAGTTGCACTGGCCCGCGTTGCCGCTGACACCCACCACCGACGACATGTTGATGATCGAGCCGCTGCGCTGGCGCGCCATGATCGGCGTGACGGCGTGGATGAAGTTGAAGGCCGACTTCAGATTGACGTTCAGCACGGCATCCCACTGGGCCTCGCTCATACGCATCATCAGACCGTCTTTGGTAATGCCGGCATTGTTTACCAGGATGTCGATCCGTCCGAAATCCTTGTGGATCTGCTCGATCACCTCGTGCGTCTGAGCGAAATCGGCGGCGTTGGAGGCATAGCCTTTGGCCTTTACGCCCAGAGCGAGCAGCTCCTCTTCGGTTTTCTTGCCGTTCTCGTCGATCGTGAGGTCCGTGAATGCCACGTCGGCACCCTCTTTGGCGAACTGGAGGGCGATGGCCTTGCCGATTCCTCTCGCTGCGCCGGTTACGACGGCTACTTTTCCTTCGAGTAATTTCATCGTTTTTTCTGTTTTTTTGTTAAAAATTTCATCGTCCGGGGCCGGTCGTGCCGGCGCGGTGCGCGTGCGGAAGGGCTTCGGAGGCGGTTCTCGCTCCGTTCGGGCAGCCGATTC
>JAIEHQ010000015.1 GCA_029065825.1 Alistipes sp. | reverse complement strand
GCTGCACCTTGGGCGAAGGGGCGTAGATGCCGAAGACCATCTTGTACTCCGGCTCCATCGTCGTCACATCGACGCTCGACCCGATCGTTCCGATCCGCTGGTTGCGCGCCACGGCCGCATCGCGCGCCACGCACACCGAATTGAGGTTGGCATAGGAGGAGATATATTCGCCGTGCGCCACGTAAACGTCGTATTTGTTGGTAATGCGGTTGCGCTTTATATCGACCACCTTGCCCTCGTAGATCGAAATGACATCGGCTCCCTTCGGACCCGATACCTCGGCCATATTGCCCTTGTAGCGCTTCACGCGCCCCCCCACGACGGGCAACCGCAGGTTCGAGGTCTTCGCCGAGAACGAAGCGCCGGTCTTGTTGCCGCGGGAGAGCTTGCGCAGCTCGTCGATCGCCACATTGAGTTTCTGCTCCTGGGCGATCTTCTGCTTGAGCGAGGCCTTCTCCTTGGCCGAAAGCTGCCTGATGTTGCTGCGCGCGGTCTGCACGTCCTGCTGCAGGCGGCTGCGCTGGGTCGTCAGGCTCCGCTGCACCGAATCGAGCGCCCGCTGCCGCCGGTCGAGCCGGTCGCGCTGCACGGCCACCTCGCCCGCCAGGGAGTCGATGCGCGCCATCTCGCGCTCCCGCACGGCGGCCGCTTCGCGCAGGTTGGCGATGCGGCGGGCCATCTGCCGGAAATCCGACGACGAGAAGAGGTAGGTCAGGTAGTTGTTGTGGCGGTAATTGCGGTAGGCCTCGCGCACCATCTCGGCGTAACGCTGCCTATGCCTGTCGAGCGATGCGGAGAGGCTTCGCGCCGCACTGTCGGCACGCCCCACCTCCTCTTCGAGGGTGCGGGCATCGCGCCGGGTCTCGTCGAGCAACTGATTCCGGGAGTCGATCTGACGCGCCAGACGGCGCACCTGCTCCTCGGCCGAGGCGCGTCCCTTCTTGAGTTTCGAAATCTCCTGCTCCTCACGGGCGATCTGCTTCTCCAGGTCGGCGATCAGGCGCTTCTGGGCCGCGATCTTCGAGTCGGCGCTCTGTCCCGCAGCCAGTTGCACGGTGCAGCAGAGGAGTAGGAACAACAGGTATTTTCTCATGATCTTCAAGGATTCTCTTTAAGCCGCCGGATGCGCTCCACGAGCACCTCCGGCTCGTCGTATCCCCCTTCGAGGGCCTTGCGCCAATAGGTCTCGGCCATGAACTTCTCTCCCAGGGCGGCCAGCACCTCTCCGTAATGGAAGTAAAGTTCCGGGCTTTCGTCCCGGTCGAAGGCGATCGCCTGGCGCATCGTGCGGCGCGCCTCCTCCAGCCGCCCGAGCCGGAAAAGCACCCAGCCGTAGGTGTCGAGGTAGGTGGCGTTGTTGTCGGTCAGCTCCACCGCACGGCGGGCCATCGCGAGCGCCCGCTCCAGCTCCTGCCTGTCGTCGCTCTTCTCACCCAGAAAGTAGGCGTAGTTGTTGAGCACCGGGGCGTGGTCGTATCGGGCCGCGAGCGAGCGGTCGTAGGACGCGAAACACTTGCGGCGCAGCGATGCCGCCCGTCCGGCGCTGCGGGCCTCGGTCTCCATCTGGTGGTAGGCGTCGCCGATGTGGCCCCACACCGCGCCGCGCAATGAATCGGTCGTCGTCCGGCGCAGTGCCCGGCGGTAGCTCGCGATCGCCTGCCGAAGCTGTCCGGCATAGGCTTCGGCATGTCCTCGGCTGAGGTGGAAGGCCGGTTCGTCGGGAAACGCCCGCACCGCCAGATCGACATACCGATAGACCGAATCGAGCCGCTTGAGGTAGCTCTCCATGTCGATCACGTTGCGATAATACTCCTTCTGCGCAGGGACATCGCCCAGATGATGTTTGTAGTAGGCAAGCGCCTGCTCCAGCTCGCCGGCGCGAAGCAGGTGCGTGGCGTAGCATTCGACCACCTGCGGATCGTCGGGGTAACGGATCGAGAGCAGCGTGACCAGGCTGTTGAGCTGGAAAAAGTTGTCCCGGTAGAAGCGGCTGTCGAGCGTCAGCTGACGGAAGATCCGCAGCTTCTCCCCGAGAGGCAGCTCCTCCGAGTCGAACAGCCGGCGGGAGATCTCCAGATACTCCGCAGGACGGTTGCGCCGGTTGTGGAACTCGGCCAGCGATGCCAGCACCGGCACGCTCGTCGAATCCATCGCGAGCGCCCGGCGGTAGGCCGCCAGCGCCAGCGAGTCGCTGCCCGTCTGCCCGTACAGTTCGGCCAGCACCAGGTGGTTCACGATCTCGTAGGGAGCCTCCTCCACCGCCGCACGCGCCTCCTCGATGGCGCGGTCTGTCTGTCCCGTGCCGAGCAGCAGCCGACGCTTCATCTCCCCGAGCAGCGGATCGCGTCCGAAACGCATCCGGGCCGAGTCGAGCACGTCGATGGCCGAATAGGGCATGCCGGCCTGACTGTAGAGAATGGCCAGAATGCGGAAATTGTCCGGCTCGGCGGGGTCGAGCCGCGTGAGCCGCACGAACAACTGCCGCGTGCGGTCGTAGCGTCCCCGCGCCAGCAGCCGTTCGGCATAGAGCCGCACATACCATTTGTTCATCGAGTCGAGCCGGTAGGCCCGCTCGGCCCACACCAGGGCCGAATCCTCACGCTCGGCGACCGATCCCAGACGGAACCATGCGGGGGCGTAGGCCGAATCGCTCGCCAGCGCCTCGCGGAAGAGTCCGCGCGCAGCGAGCGTGTCGCCCGCGACGAGCAGCCGCTTGAGCCCCTCGGTGTAGCGCTCGGCCGCACGCAGCGAATCGGGCCACTCCCCGTCGGGCGGGGAGGCGGCCTCCGTGCGCGGCAGCAGTCCCGTCGAAAAGAGCGCGCAGAGCAGCAGCAGAACCAACGAACGTCTCATTCCCAGAAAAAACTATGCACACCCGTTCCGCGCGTGTCAGAGCGCCGACTCGAACTGGCGGAGGAACCGCACGTCGTTCTCGAAATAGAGCCGCAGATCCTTGACTCCGTATTTGAGCATGGCGATGCGCTCGACACCCATGCCGAAAGCGAAGCCCGAGTAGCGTTTCGAGTCGATTCCGCAAGCCTCCAGCACGTTGGGATCGACCATGCCGCAGCCCATGATCTCGAGCCAGCCGGTGCCCTTGCAGACGTTGCATCCCTTGCCGCCGCAGAGGTTGCACGAGACATCGACTTCGGCCGACGGCTCCGTAAAGGGGAAGTAGGAGGGACGCATGCGGATGGTCGTCTCCTCGCCGAAGATCTCCTTGGCGAAATAGAGGATCGACTGCTTCATGTCGGCGAACGAAACCCCCTCGTCGATATAGAGTCCCTCGATCTGATGGAAAATGCAGTGGGCGCGGTAGGAGATCGCCTCGTTGCGGAAGACGCGGCCGGGGCAGATCACACGGATGGGCGGCTGCTGCCGCTCCATCGTCCGCACCTGGATCGAAGAGGTGTGGGTGCGCAGCAGCACGTCGGGATTCTTGCCGATGAAGAAGGTGTCCTGCATATCGCGCGCAGGGTGTTCGGGCGCAAAGTTGAGCGCCGAGAAGACATGCCAGTCGTCCTCGATCTCGGGACCGTCGGCCACGGTGTATCCCAGCCGCGAGAAGACCTCGACGATCCGGTTGCGCACCAGCGAGAGCGGATGACGCGAACCCAGCTCCTCATCAGAGCCGGGACGGCTCATGTCGTGTATCTTAGAAGCATTCTCGGCGGCAGCGCTCTCGGC
>JAIEHQ010000149.1 GCA_029065825.1 Alistipes sp. | reverse complement strand
TTCGCGGAGGGAAAGCGGGGCGTGGTGCGCGAGAAGAAGCACCTGAGCTTCTGCTGCACGCTGATGACCCCCCCCCTTCTCGAGGCGTTCGATTTCGAGCTGCTCGATCCCGAGAAGCAGTGGCACGACGTGACGATTTCCCACATGGCGCTCCGCAAGGGGTTCGCCAACTACCTCTTCACGGACGTGCGGGTGCTGCACCGTCCGCACGGAAGCCGCCCCTGGAAGCTGCTTAAATACCAGAACAGACTGAAATATTACTGGTTGAAAATAACCAAAGGACGCGATAAGATCTGATGAAGCCCATGCAGCCGGTCGTTTCGATCATCATTCCGGTCTATAACAGCGAGCGCTATCTGGCGCAGACGCTCGATTCGGTGCTGGCGGTTTCCACCCCCTCCCTCGCCGACATGGAGGTCGTGCTGGTCGATGACGGCTCGACCGACCGTTCGCTGGAAATAGCCCGCGACTACGCCGCCCGTTACGGCTTCATCCGGGTGCTGGAGCAGCCCAACGCCGGGCCGGTGCGGGCGCGCAACAATGCGGTGGAGCATGCGCGGGGCCGCTACATTTTTCCGCTCGATTCGGACGACCTGCTGGTGCCGGACTTCCTCGCGGAGGCGGTCGGGGTGCTCGACCGCGAGCCGGAGGTAAAGGTGGTCGCCGGACGGAACGAATTTTTCGGCGACCGGAAGGGATCCTGGCGGCTGCCCGAATTCTCGCTGCGGCTGCTGGCGCGGCGCAACCTGATCTGCGTGAGCGCCCTCTACCGGCGCGAGGACTGGGTGCGGGTCGGCGGTTACTGCGAGGAGATCGTGGCGCTCGAGGACTGGGACTTCTGGATCTCGGTGCTCAAGGAGGGAGGCCGCGTGGCGACGCTCGACGGGGCGGCGATCCGCTACCGCATCCGGCAGGGTTCGAAGCGGGTGCGCGACCGCGCCTGGAAGCACCACGTCGTCGATACGCTCAACCGCCGCCATGCCGCCTTCTTCGAGCGGGAGCTGTGCGGGCCGCTCCACTACCAGCGCACCTGGTCGCGGCCGCTCAACCGGCTGCGCCGGCTCCTCGGGTTGAAACGGAAGAGATAATCCCGAACAACATGAAAATATCGCTGATCGTATCCACCTACAACCGGCCCGATGCCTTGTCGGCCGAGTTGGACAGCCTGTTCGCCCAGCGCAGGATGCCCGATGAGATCATCATCGGCGACGACGGCTCGCGCGATCAGACGCGCCGTGCGATCGAAGCCTGGGCCGCGAAATCCCCCCCCCGACGGTTTTACGTCATATCTGGCATGAAGACAAGGGGTTTCGTCTGGGGATGATGCGCAACAAATGCGTCGCGGCCGCGACGGGCGACTACATCGTCCAGATCGACGGCGATCTTTTGCTCCACCCGCAGTTCATTGCCGACCACGAGGCGTTCGCCCGCAGAGGGTGTTATCTCAAGGGCGGGCGCGTTTGTCTGAACGAAGCGCTGACCTCCGCGATCTGCGCCGAGGAGCGCGCGCGGCCGATCCGCTTCTGGACGGCCGGAGCGGAGAAGCGCGAGAACACCCTGCGCATCCCCTGGGCGGCGCGTGCGCTGGCCTCCACCTATGGCCGGCGGCGTTCGTCGGGGCTGGGAGCCAACATGTCCTTCTGGCGCGACGACTTCCTGGCCGTGAACGGTTACGACGAGCGCTTCGAGGGGTGGGGCGGCGAGGACGACGACCTGGCCCTGCGTCTGCAACGCTACGGCGTGCGGAAACGGTCGCTCAAGTTCGCGGGGCTGGTCTATCATCTCTGGCACGGCCACGAACACATGTACAACCTCGACCGCAACCGCCGCTATCTGGAGGAGATGAACCGCCGCGGCGACTGGCGCTGCGACGACGGGGTCGATAAGTGGCTGTAGCCCCTCCGCGCGGAAGACAAAAATCCCCGTCTCGGTCGCAGACGGGGATTCTCTTTTCATATACGGTCTCTCTTTTCAGACCAGATCTCTCTTTTCCAGCAGAATCGATCCGATCTGCAGGAGCATACGGCCCTCGCGGTTCACGAGGCGGGCGCTCTGCTCGAACTCGAACTCCCCGCCGCTTCCCTCCGAAGTGCCGCGCAGCAGCACCTCGTCGGTGCCCGTTACCTCCCACGAGCGGTAGCGGAGCGTCTGCATGTTGATCGAGCGGGCCTCGCCGCCCAGGCGCAGTTCGATGCCCTGCTCCTGCTCGGGGGCGATGGGGTTGGGTTCGACCCAGCGGCCCAGAGCCGTGACGTAGGTCCGGTCGCTCGCGATGCGCAGCGCCGGAGTCCCCTCTGCCCGGAGCTTGCCCCGGTAGGCGACGGTGGCGCTGTTGCCCGCGAGCAGCCCGAAGGCCTCCTCCATGTCGGCCCCCTCGGTCGTGAACAGGATCTGCCCGCCCTCCTGCGGTGCGATCGTGACGGTGGTCGCCGTCGCCTCGACGATCGTGCCGGAGAGCTCTTTCGGACTCTCGGGTGCGCAGGCCGCCGCTCCGATGAGGGCGGCGGCCAAAACGATCCGATCTGTTTTTCGCATGACGGATTTATTTGTTCTTGAGGTACTCGTCGATGGCGCGGGCCGCCTTGCGGCCGGCACCCATTGCCAGGATGACCGTCGCGGCACCCGTCACGGCATCGCCGCCGGCGAAGATTCCTTCGCGCGTGGTGGCTCCCCGCTCGTCGGTCACGAGGCAGCCCTTGCGGTTGGTCTCCAGTCCTGCGGTGGTCATCTTGAGCAGCGGGTTGGGCGAGGTGCCGAGCGCCATGATGACCACGTCGCACGGGATCTCGAACTCCGAGCCGGCCTTCTCGACCGGCGAGCGGCGGCCGCTCGCGTCGGGCTCGCCCAGCTCCATCTCGATGCAGCGGATGCCCGTGACCCAGCCCCGCTCGTCGCCGATGATCGAGATCGGGTTGGTCAGCATGCGGAACTCGATGCCCTCCTCCTTGGCGTGGTGCACCTCCTCGGCGCGCGCCGGAAGCTCCTTCTCGCTGCGGCGATAGACGATCGTCGCCTCGGCACCCAGGCGCTTGGCCGTGCGCACGGCATCCATCGCCACGTTGCCGCCGCCGACCACCACCACGCGTTTGCCGACGTAGATCGGGGTGTCGTACTCCTCGTCGTAGGCCTTCATCAGGTTGGTGCGGGTCAGGAATTCGTTGGCCGAGAGCACGCCGTTGAGGTTCTCGCCCGGGATGCCCATGAAGCGGGGCAGGCCGGCACCCGAACCGATGAAGATGGCTTCGTAGCCCTCCTCGTCCATCAGCTCGTCGATGGTGATCGTGCGGCCGACGATCACGTCGGTCTCGATCTCGACGCCCAGCCGTTTGACGGCCTCCACCTCGCGGGCGACGATCTTGTCCTTGGGCAGACGGAACTCGGGGATGCCGTAAACCAGCACGCCGCCCACCTTGTGCAGCGCCTCGAAGATCTTCACTTCGTAGCCCAGGCGGGCCAGGTCGCTCGCGCAGGCCAGACCCGAAGGACCGCTGCCGATGACGGCCACCTTGCGGCCGTTGCGCTCGATGCGGGGGGCGGGCATGCGGTCGGCGTTCTCGATCTTCCAGTCGCCGACGAAGCGTTCGAGCTTGCCGATGGCCACCGGCTCGCCCTTCACGCCCAGTACGCAGGAGCCTTCGCACTGGCTCTCCTGGGGGCAGACGCGGCCGCAGACGCTCGGCAGCGAGCTGTCCTGCGAGATGACGGCGGCAGCCTCGGCGAAGTTGCCCTCGAGTACCTGATGGATGAAGTCCGGAATGCGGATGTTCACGGGGCAGGCCGCCACGCAGCGCGGATTCTTGCAGTTCAGACAGCGCGAGGCTTCGAGCAGCGCCTCCTCTTCGTTGTAGCCGTAGCACACCTCCTCGAAGTTGGCGGCCCGGACTTTGGGTTCTTGTTCGCGCACGGGTACGCGCGGAATCTTATTTGCCATGATGTTTGCTTTCGTTTTGTGTGTTGCGCCGGCACCGGCCGGCGATCGGGTTTATTTGTCGAGTCCCACGCGGCACTTGTGTCCGTTGCGGCGCTCTTCGGCGATGGCGCGGGCGCGCTCCTCCTGCGTGCGGTACATGCCCTGGCGGCGCATCGCCTCGTCGAAATCGACCTCGAAGCCGTCGAACTCGGGACCATCGACGCAGGTAAAGACCGTCTTGCCGCCCACCGTGACGCGGCAGGCGCCGCACATGCCGGTGCCATCGACCATCAGCGTGTTGAGCGACACGATCGTCGGCAGGGAGTACTCGCGCGTGGTCAGCGTGACGAACTTCATCATGATCATCGGGCCGATGGCCACGCACACGTCGTACTGCTTGCCCCGGTTGTCGATCAGCTCCTTGATCAGCGCCGTGACCATACCCTTGAAGCCCTCGCTGCCGTCGTCGGTGGCGATGTAGAGGTTTTCGGCCACGCGGCTCATCTCCTCGGTGTAGATGAGCATCGACTTGGTCTTGGCACCGATGATCACGTCGGCCTTCACGCCGTGCTCCTTGAGCCACTTGACCTGCGGATAGACCGGAGCCGTGCCCACGCCGCCGGCGACGAAGAGGAACCGTTTCGAGCGCAGTGCCTCGAGATCTTCCCCGACGAACTCGGAGGGGTGGCCCAGCGGACCCGCGAAGTCGGCCAGCGACTCGCCCTGCTCCATCGCGCAGAGTTTGCGCGTCGATGCGCCGATCGCCTGCGTGACGATCGTGACGGAGCCTTCGGCTGCGTCGTAGTCCGAGATGGTCAGCGGGATCCGTTCGCCCACTTCGTCGATGCGGACGATGACGAACTGACCCGGTTTGGCCGCCCGCGCTACGCGGGGGGCATGAACGCGCATCAGATAGATGTTCTCTGCGAGCGTTCTCTTTTCAAGAATCGTGTACATTTACTTATGTTGTAAAAATCAATTTTCCTCGTTCGCGGCCACTGCGATCCGCAGGCTCATGACCGGATGGCGCGGATCGTTGGCGATCAGGATCAGCCGGCCGCCTCCGGGTATCCCGCCCTCCTTCCGTTCGAGCCGCACCACCGCTTCGCGCTGCCTGCCCGGAGCGATCCTGTCGCCCGGCCGCAGCGAGCACGCCACACCCTCGGGCGATTCGACGGCGCGGATTACCAGCGGCGCATCTCCCCGGTTGGCGACGATCAGCCGTTGTTCGATCGGATGGTTTAACGACCCAAAATTAATAATATTTTTATTCAATTCCCAACGGGCGCTCTTTTCTTCGGCGGCAAGGGGCGCATCGACAGCGAATCCGTGGAGAAAGATTTCGACCGGAGTCGGCCGTCCGTCGATGACGACGGCGAGCAGTTCGCGCAGCGTGCCGTAGCAGGGGGCCTCGGTGCGGAGGTCGTAGCTGAAGACGATCTCGCCCTCTGCGCCGGGCGGGAGGCGGCGGGGGTAGTCGAGCTGCAGGAGGCCGCTGCTCCGCAGGGGGCGCAGCTCCAGGTCGATGTGCTGCGCGGAGAGATTGATGCAGCCGATGGAGGCGGTGGTGGTGCGTCCGTTCGGGATCAGGGCGAAAGCGTGGAAGTTGTCTTCGAGCCGCAGACCGCCGCCGCAATCGACGGGATACAGCTCCTCGGGGCTTTTCTCGCGGCCGATGACATGGCCCGAGATCTGCAGCCCGGTGCCGGCCGCTGCGTCGGAGGTAAATACCGTCAGCCGGCGGGCGACGCTTCCCGACCTTCCCCGGGGGTCGAACGTTACCGTGACGGAGATCTGTGCGCCCGGAAGAATCGGGCGGCGGGAAAATTCGGCGACGGTGCAGGAACAGCCCGAGGCGGCGGCGACGATCGCTTCGGGGCGTTCTCCCCGGTTGGTGGCGACGAAGCGGTGGGAGACCGGACCGTCGGTTTCGCGGATCGTGCCGAAATCCCAGTGGGGGTCGTCGAAAACGATGCCGGTCTGTGCAAGACAGCATAACGTATTGACGAGTAGTGCTGTCGATAGTGCGGCGATGCGTTTTTTCATGGTGCGGACGTTTCGGTTTGCTCCGGCAAAGATAGTTTTTTCGAAAAAAACAGCGCGAAAATTTTGCAGGTATTGAAAAATGCTCTATATTTGCACCGTCAAACAAGAAGTTTGACATGGTTCTTTAGAAACGCCTGAATAGCTCAGTTGGTTAGAGCACATGACTGTTAATCATGGGGTCCTAGGTTCAAGTCCTTGTTCAGGCGCAATGCGCGAAGGTTGTTGAAGGTAATTCATATTAAGGGTTGGAGAAAATTCGGTTGCGGATTTTTCTTGAAAAATTTGCAATTCGAAAAAAAATTATTACCTTTGCAGTCCTAAGCCATTTTTAGGGAGCTTAGCTCAGCTGGTTCAGAGCGTCTGCCTTACAAGCAGAGGGTCGGGGGTTCGAATCCCTCAGCTCCCACGATACAAGAAAGACCACTTACAGCAATGTAGGTGGTTTTTTGTGAAGGGAGCATAGCTCAGTTGGTTTAGAGCGCCTGCTCGACAAGCAGGAGGTCTGCGGTTCAAATCCGCATGTTCCCACCAACGAAAAACGAGACAAGTTTCACGCTTGTCTCGTTTTTCGTTATTCCTTATTCCTTTCGGCCGCCGCGCCGGTAGAGGAGCCGCGCCAGACCGAAGAGGTAGCGGCGGAAGCCGGGCCTATAGGCCAGCAGCCGGTCGAACCAGCCCAGGTGCGGCGCGATCCACTTGACCACCAGACCGACATAGAGCATGGCGAAGAGCGTGCCGATGCCGATGACGTTCCACTGCCAGCTTCCGAAGAAGAGATAGCAGCCGGCGACGGCCAGCACGACGAGGGCCGTATCCACCAGGATCTTGACCTTGGCGAACGGGCGGCCCGTGACCTGGCTGATCGTAATAGAAATTCCCTCGCCCGGCATGGTTACCGAGCCGCACCGCACCTCGAAGGCGATGCCGATGCCCATGACGGTGCATCCGGCGAACTGGGCGAACAGCTGCGAAGGCAGGGCGGTGCATTCGAGTCCGGAGGTCAAGGCCATGTTGAGGTCGATGAGCCAGCCGAAGACGAAGCCGATGACCAGCTGGAAAAGCTGCGTGGGGTCGAACTTGCGGCGCAGGATGAGAATCTGGCACAGGACCAGTATGAAGTTCATGGCGATCGTATAGCTGCCGATCGTCCATTCCGGGACGCAGCCCGTCGGTCCCGCCAGCGAGAAGACGAAGGGCAGCGAGGAGATCACGCTGCTGCCCAGCGAGGATTTCACGCAGAGGACGACACCGAGTGTCATCAGATACAGGGAGAGCAGCAGCAACAGATGCTGCCAAAGGAACGAAATCGCTTTTTCGCGCAGGGAAGTTGTCGTTGTCGAATTCATAGTCCGATCGTTTTAGGATGCGAAATTACGGAATTTCCGCGAAGATTCCATCGCCTGCCGCTGCAAACGGGACTGCCCGACGGAACCGTCCGGTGCGGTCGTCGGGCAGCCTGAGGGTGCGGCGCAGCGTCGTTCGGAGCTATCTGTCCTGAATGAAATGGGTGCGCAGACGGGGTTCGCAGACCGGTTCTTCGACTCCGCCGAGCCGTGCGGCCTCGATGGATTTCAGCAGCCAGGCCATGTTCCGGCCGAGCGTGCGCATGGTCTGCAAGCCCTCTTCGTCGCGCCGCACGTCGTCGGGGGTAAAGCCGTGCACCGAGTTCCAGTATTGCGAAGAGACGACGGGCATGTTGGCGATCGTGAAGAACTGGTTGAGCTGCTCGAACGTGGCCGAAGCGCCTCCGCGGCGGCACGATACGACCGAGGCTCCGAGTTTGCCGGCCATCTCGCCCTCCTTGCAGAAGAACAGACGCTGGCAGAAGGAGAG
>JAIEHQ010000148.1 GCA_029065825.1 Alistipes sp. | reverse complement strand
ATCTTGGCATGCGCCGCTCTGGCTTGCGGCAACATGGTTGCCTGCTCGGAGAGCGAGGATACCCCCAACACCGCCGGCAAACTGGAGCTGACGGTCGCGCCGACGACGCTGACTATCGGCGAGGGCGAGTTCAAATTTACCGCCACGCTCGACGGAAAGGATGTGACCGACTCGCAGTTCATCCACTTCCGCGATGCCGCCACCAACAAGGATCTTACCAATCCCTATGCGCCCGAACATGCGGGTAAAGTCTCTTTCGTCGCTTTCTATCAGGAGGGCGACATGGCAGCGTTCTCGGCTCCGGTCGAGTGCACGGTAAACCGGGTAGGCACCGGCGGTCCCCGCCGCCGCATCCTCGCGCTCGACTTCACGGGTGCCAACTGCTCGGCCTGCCCTGCGATGACCCGCATGCTGAACAACTACCAGAAAGAGAATCCCGACCGTCTGATCGTCATGGGTCTGCACGGCACCGGCTACTCGCCTGCCGACTGCGTCGTGGAGAACTTCACCGAGCTGCAGACGCGTTTCGGCGTGACCGGCTATCCTTCGCTGTTCGTCGATATGCTTACCAACAAACTGAGCGCTTCCGCATCGATGCTGAAGGCTGCCATTCAGTCGCAGATGGACAACTACTGGGCGATCTGCGGTATCAAGATCGACGCTTCGAAGTCGTCGGGCAGCAAGCTCGTCGCCGATGTCGAGGTCGAGTTCACCGAGGGTAACGACAACATCAGAATCGCGGCTGCGGTCATCGAGAACAATGTTTCGACTCCGGGTTACAGCACCACGCTGCACGACCACATGGTACGCCAGTTCATCACCGATCCTTTCGGCAAGACGGTCGAGGGCGGTGCGGCTCCCGGCGGCAAGATCAGCGAGACGTTCGAGGTGGATCTCAAGAGCAACTGGAAAGCCGAGGATTGCGAGATCGTGGTTTACGTGTTCTACACGGCTGCCGACGGCAAAATGCTGGTAAACAACTCGCGGATGTGCGCATTCGGCGAGAGCGTCGATTACGACAAGGAGTAAGCTCCCTGTTCCGACTCTTCCCGCGTTTTTCTTCGCGACCTGCAGCCGTGCCGGATTCACTCCGGGCGCTGCCGGACGGGAAACGCCCGCAGGAAAACAGACGATACTTCCGGATCGCAGCGGCGGCGGTTATGCAGGCCGCTGCGATCCGAGAGATCGGATGAAATACACAAGCAAACAACCATTTTAATTACTTACACTTATGAATTTAACTCAGAAACTGCTCCGCCTGATGCTCATGCTGGCGATCTCGTGGAGCATCGTAGGGTGTTCGAAGGACAACACCACTCCCGATGTGGAGGGTCCCTACGTGCAGATCGAACTGCTGAATGTTTCGGCACACGATGTGTCGGTGGCGTTCATTCCGATTGAGGTCACTCCTTCGATGTTCGCCTATCAGGTATTTAAGGCTGCCGAGGCTCCCGAGGCGCTGAACGGCAACGACGTATTCAAGAACGGTGTTCAGGCTCCTGTCAGCTCCAATGCTACCGTTATCTCCGGTCTGGAGGCCGGTACGGCATACCGCATCTTCGCCGTCGCGATGAGCGAGAGCGGCGTGACGCGCGCCACCTATCTGGACTGCGCCACCGCACCTGCCGCCGAGGCTACGGCCAACGGTATCGGCATCGAGGTGACTTCGATTACGGACCGTGCGCTCTCCTACAAACTCACGAAGGGCGAGAACGTTACCGCCGGCCGTGTGCTGGTCTATCCTAAAGTCCAGATCGAGAACTTCATCGAGGATGCGCTCGCTCAGGCCGAGGGTGCCGGTGTGGAGATTACCCGCGACGAGGTCGTCATGGATCTCTTGACCAACAACCTGGTACACCTTACCACCCGTATCCAGGGCGACGAGGCCATCGACTACAGCAGTCTGATCATGCCCGACCTCGACTACTACATCATGACGCTCGGTCTGACCGGCGATGCCGAGGAGTTTACCGAGAAGGAGAACGGCGATGTCCTCGTTCTGGAGGTCAGCACGGTCGCTTCGCCGCTCGATCCGACGGTCGAGGCCCGTCTGACGGAGGGTCGTTGCAACTTCCACCAGGCCAACTGGAACGTATGGATCTCCGGTTCGACCTACGGTTACATGCGTTTCATTACCGATACGGACCAGGTCGACCTCTACATGGAGCGCGGTCACTCGGAGCGCGACCTCTCCGACTTCGTGCGTACCATCGACTACCTGATGCTGATGCAGTGCCGTTCGGTCGATAACATTCAGGGTCTGACGGTCAATCCCGAGGATAATTCGGCTACCCGTACCGAGACCATCTCGTTCGACCCGATCAACGGTTATCCCGGTGCGCAGCTGACCTGCCTGGTCGTTCCCGTCGATGAGAACTACATGTGCGACCGTACGGTACAGCGCGTCGATCTCGTACTGCCCGAGAAACCCGACCACTCCGCAGCTACCGTCGAGATCAACGTTTACGAGACTGCCGCTACGGGCTTCAAGGCCGAGTTTATCTTCAACGACGAGTGCCGCACCTGCTACTACAACCTCTATCCCGCCGGTACCTTCGAGCGCGAGTACAAGGACAGCCCCGAGAACCAGACGCTGCTGGCCGGCCAGCTGGCTACTTCGGTCGGCAGTGGTGCTACCCGTATGTATCCCGGTACGCCCGATATGCCGGTAGATCCGCGCTATAACGAGACCTGGAACAACTGGCTGGATCCCGACACCGAGTACGAGATCATCGCTACCTGCATCGACTACGACGGCATCCTCAACGAGAACCTTTACGTAAGCGAGCCTTTCCGCAGCAAGCCGCTCGTCGATGGCGGTTCGAAGTACAAGCTGAAAGTTGAGGCTTACGGCATTGGCCGCGACCGCTTCGGTGTGTACGTGGGCCTGGATCCCGACCACATCGATGCCAATGGTCTGGTGGCTGAGGGTGCGATCAACATCGCTTACGTTCAGGTGCTTCCCGCAACCGACAAAGCTCCCCAGTCGGGCGCTTACATGAGAAACGGCAGCGATATCTGGCACTGGTTCGAGAAGTACACCGGTTCGTCGTGGAGCATGACGCGTCCCGGCTTCAAGTACGGTTCCGACTCGTACATGTGGGTAAGCTTCTTCGAGCCCGATACCGAGTACGTGGTTTACGTAACGGCCGAGGACCGCGACGGTCATATTCTCGACATCGCATCCGTTCCGGTCAAGACGCTTCCCAAAGTCGTCGGCAAGGATCCCCGCGTAACGGAGGTGTCGATCATGAACATGACTTCCAAATCGTTCGACTACCGTGTTTCGGTCAATGATCAGACCGACTACGCTAAATTCATCTGCGTCGCTCAGGATTCGGGCCACTTCGTTTACGATCCCAATTCGAGCGATCCTATCAAGAGCAGCAAGGAGACGCTGGTCGAGGACCTGACCTTCCTGATCGAGAACGGCTTCGGCATGAATCTGGGTAGCGAGACCATCCTGATGACCGACGTGCAGAACGGCGTGACTCCCGGACAGACCTGGTACGTAGCGGCTATCGCTTACGGTGCTGTGGATGAAAAGACGGGTATGCCCTACACGCACTTCGATTACACCGAGGCTACGACTCCGCTGGAGTAGTGTACGGACGATCCTTTGACCGGGATCGCACCGATAAACGAAGGGAACCTGCCCTATTGCAGGGCGGGTTCCCTTTTTTTCTTCTCATTTTTTAACCCTTTTATTCAATCATTATGAAAGCTATTCTGAAGAAATTCTGGCTTTACCTCCCGATCGCGATGCTGTTCGGGGCGGTAGGGTGTAGCGACGACAAAGATCCTGTCGTAGTGGCGGATCCCGCTTCGATCACGATCGACAACGTGACGACCACCTCTTCGAGCGTGAAGTTTACGCTGACGCCCGAGAATGCGGTCCGCTACACCTACGAGGTCGCGCTGGTCGGCGAGACCGGCACCGCTCAGGAGATCGCCAACGGCGAGGCTTCGACCCAGGAGGTAAACGACCTGGAGGCCGACAAGCTCTACTTCATCAAGGCTGTCGCCTACAACACGGACGGTGAGCCTTCGGAGGAGGCGCGCCACGAGTTCCGCACGACGGCTCTGGCCAGCGTCGCCATCCAGGAGACGATCGAGGTAACCGTTTCGTCGGCGAAGGTAACCTTCGTGCCGACCAACGCCACCTCGGTATCCTACACCTGGTATGAGACGGCCAACAAGCCCGCCGAGCTGCAGTGGACCAAGGTCGAGGGCAACGAGACCTTCACTGCCGAGATCACGGAGCTGAAGGACGACACCGACTATACGGTCGAGGCATTCGCTGCCAACGCCGAGGGCGACAGCGAGTCGCAGATCGCCACTTTCAAGACGCTGGCTCTGCCGACGCTGACGATGGCGCTCAACGCCGAGGAGGTAACGGCCCACAGCGCGAAGGTAACCTTCACGCCGGCCAACGCCGAGGGCTTCGCCTATGCCTACTACAAGGCCGAGGAGCGTCCCGAGGAGCCGGTATTCGTTCCCGTAACCGCTACCGAGGAGACTGTCGTAACGCTCAACCGCCTGGCTGCCAACACCGCCTACATGGTCGAGGCTTATGCCTGGTCGGGCGACTACACCACCGAGATCATCACGCTGGAGGAGGCTTTCACGACTCCCGAGTCTGCCGAGGGAATCGAGGTGAACATCATCAACAACGGCAAGGTCGCCTATGCCGAGATCTATATGGATCCCGAGAAGGTTACGAGCTACCACTACTCCGAGCAGTTCATCGAGGTAGGCGGCTGGCTGGATTACGACTCTCCCGAAGCATGGTGGAAAGACGAGCAGGACAACGCATGGTGGGGTCTTTCCGAGTACAAGGTCGATAAATCCATGATGAGCGCAGGCCTGATGCTGAACAAGGAGTATAAGTTCTACATTATCGCCAAGGTCAATGGCGCGTGGGATACGACGACCCTCAAGGAGTACTCGTTCACGACCGGTACCGGCTTCGACTTCGATGCCGATGCCGCTCCCGAAGTGACCTGCACTCCCGCACTGACGACCATCCCGTTCGATGTCGCATGCTCGGGCAACTCGACTATCGTTCTGTCGTGCTGCGCACCGAAGGCTACGGTCGATGCTACCGAGGGCGGTGCCGAGGCTTACTTCGCAAGCACGAACATGTACGTATCGAGAATGATCGACGTGCCGTTCGTTAATCTGGAGCACACCAACCTGCTGCCCCGTACGGAGTACTGCGTGATGACCGCTACGCTCGAGCGCGACGGCAAACTCAGCCCGCTGGATGTCCAGACGATCACGACGCTCGCCGTCGAGCCTGTCGAGGGTGTGAAGACGACCGTAGAGCTCGCCGGCGTAGGCTTCACGAGCGCGGAGTTCAATGTTGCAGTCGAGTATGCCGAGGAGGAGATTTCGCAGCTGCGTTACAAGTTCGTCAAGAAGGTCGAGGCCGGCGACGACGAGGAGATGGCCGACCAGATTTACGGTGCATCCAACACCATGACCGCTTATCCGTCCAAATCGGACGATGCGGAGAATACCTACACCGTCAAGGTCGTAGCTCCGTCGTATCCGCGTCTGGAGTCGGGTGTCGAGTACGTGGTATATATGGCTCCCGTATTGTCGGGCGAGCGTTTCGGCGAGGTAGTTTCCTACGAGTTCAAGACCGACAGCGTCGGTGATCTGGACGGTACCGCAACCGTTGAGATGGAGGGCGGTTTCAACCTGGACAAGGGCTACATGCAGGTTACCTTCAAGCCGAGCGACGATTGCACGACGATCCTCTACAAGAGCGTCGATGCTTCGACTTTCACTTCGAACCGCTTCAACGTACTGCCTAACAAGCTCGCCGAGAACATCGTGAACGATACTTACAGCGTGAAGACTATCTACGATCCTTCGGACGAGAGCCTGCTGACCGATGCTTCTTTCTACTATTCGCTGAACTCTTCGTACGATCTTTATGTGATCGCCTTGATCAAGGACGGCGAGGGTCGATTCAAGACGGCATACGCACAGCTGAAATCGTCGTGGTACGTGACCGACTCCGATCTGCGTAACGTCCTGAAAGAGTACGATACCGACGGTGACGGTGCGCTCTATCAGTCGGAGATCGAGGCGGTAACTTCCTTGACGCTGAGCGACAAGACCTACACCAACATGCGCGGTCTGAGCTACCTGAGCGCTTTGGAGACGCTGGAGATGAAGAACGTTACCGGCGGCGAGTGGCTGTTCGAATCGACGCAGCAGTATCGTACGTGGGAGAACCCGATGCCGGCGCTGAAGACGCTGAAGATCACCAATGAGGAGGGCAAGCAGCTGAGCTTTACCCACATCGGTCTGCACCTGTGCCCCGAGCTGGAGACGCTCCGCATCGATGCCTGGTCGGCGTACAGCTCGCTGAAGAAGCTCGACATCAGCGAGAACAAGAAGCTGCTCATCGACAGCGACAACTTCTACATCCCCTACTCGGTTGCTGAGCTTGTCTGCAACGCAGATCAGGAGGCTAAGGTCAAGTCGCTTTTCGCTGAGAGAATCTATGACGGCGAACTCAAGCTTACCGTTGCTGAATAATTAGGAGTAAATTCCCGAAATAGTCTTCGATCCGGCGGTAAACGACTACGTCCCCTGCGGAC
>JAIEHQ010000147.1 GCA_029065825.1 Alistipes sp. | reverse complement strand
GCCCTACGAGTACTACACCAAGTACGGCATCCGCAAGTACGGCTTCCACGGCACGAGCCATAAGTTCGTCGCCCGCGAAGGTGCCAAGCTGGCCGGTCTGGATCTCGAAAAATCGAAGATCATCACCTGCCACATCGGCAACGGCGGTTCGGTCACGGCGGTGCTCGACGGCAAGTCGTTCGACACGTCGATGGGCTTCTCGCCGGTCGATGGCCTGATGATGGGCACCCGCTGCGGCAACGTCGATCCCAGCGCCGTGACCTTCATCGGCGCGAAGGAGGGCATGAGCTACGAGCAGCTCGACTCGATGCTCAACAAGCAGTCGGGCGTATTCGGCGTATCGGGCGTGTCGAGCGACATGCGCGACATCGACAAGGCCTACGCCGAGGGCAATCCCCGCGCGATCCTGGCCCGCGACATGTATATCCGCCGCATCAAGAAGTTCATCGGCGAATACGCAGCCGAGATGGGCGGTGTCGATCTGATCGTCTTCACGGGCGGCGTGGGCGAAAATTCGCCCGAGACCCGTCTGGAGGTATGCAGCGGCCTGGAGTTCATGGGCGTGCGCTTCGACGAGAAGACCAACGACGGCCTGCGCGGCCGGGACACGATCCTCTCGACTCCCGATTCGCGCGTCAAGGTGGCCGTGATCGCCACCAACGAGGAGCTGGTCATCGCCACCGACACCTACGAAATCGTTAATAAATAAAAACCTTAAAAATTTATCCCCATGATGAAACATCTCAGTGAAATTGTCGAAGAGGCAAGAAAGAAAGGTAAGAAGCGTCTGGCAGTCGCTTACGGTCAGGACTCGCACACGATCGCAGCCGTATATGCCGCCTACAAGGAGGGTCTGGTAGAGCCGATTCTGTTCGGCGATCCGCAGATCATCGAGCAGGTCTGCAAGGAGGAGAACATCGACTTCAACATCTTCAAGGTAGTTGCCGAGAGCAACGACGTGAAGTGCGTGAAGCTGGCTGTGAACGCCGTCATGACGGGCGAGGCCGACGTGCTGATGAAAGGTCTGGTTTCGACCGACAAATACATGCGCGGCATCCTGAACAAGGAGGCGGGCCTCTTCCCCCCGAAGGGCGTGCTGAGCCACGTGGCCGTGATCGAGATGCCCAACTACCCCAAGCTGCTGACCATCTCCGACGCCGCCGTCATCCCGCAGCCCGACTTCAAGCAGAAGCAGACCCAGGTGGGCTACCTGGCGCGCATCGCCAACCTGCTGGGCATCGCAACGCCGAAGATCGCCTGCATCGCTCCTTCGGAGCAGCTGCTGCCGAGCGTGATCTCCTCGACCGAGGGCGCGCTGCTGGCCAAGATGGGCGACCGCGGCCAGCTGGGCAACGTCATCATCGACGGTCCGCTGTCGATCGACGTGGCGCTCTACAAGGAGGTGGCCGAGCACAAGAAGGTCAAGGGTTCGTCGGTTGCCGGCGATGCCGACTGCCTGCTCTTCCCCAACATCGAGTCGGGCAACATCTTCTTCAAGGCGGCGACCCACATGAGCGGCGGCGAGATCGCGGCAATGGTCATGGGTACGAAAGTTCCCTGCGTGCTGACCTCGCGCGGCGACTCGAGCCTCACGAAACTCTACTCCATCGCACTGGCTTGTCTGGCTGCTAAATAATCGTAAAGAAGGCTGATTTATGGGATTCAAAATTTTAGCGATCAATCCGGGATCGACCTCCACGAAAACCGCACTTTACGAAGACGACAAACCGCTGTTCGAACTCACGCTGCGCCACTCGGCCGAAGAGATCGCCCGCTTCGCGACGATCATCGACCAGCTGGAATGGCGTCGCGACCTGATTCTGGACGCACTCAAGGAGAAGAACTTCGACATCAAGACCCTCTCGGCCGTTATCGGCCGGGGCGGTCTGGTCAAGCCGATCGAGAGCGGCGTTTACGCCGTGAACGACGCGCTCAAGCACGACCTGGTAAACGCCAAGATGCACCACGCCTCGAACCTGGGCGGCCTGATCGCCGACCAGATCGCCGAGGCTGCCGGCGTGAAGGCCTACATCGCCGACCCGGTGGTCGTCGATGAGATGATCGAGGAGGCGCGCATCAGCGGTCTGCCGGAGTGCCCCCGCATCTCGATCTTCCATGCCCTCAACCAGAAAGCTACGGCCCGCATCTACGCCAAGTCGCAGAACCGCCGGTACGAGGAGATGAACCTCGTGGTGGTACACCTCGGCGGCGGCATCTCGGTCAGCGCCCACCGTCAGGGACGTGTCATCGACACGAACAACGCCCTCAACGGCGACGGCCCCCTGGCTCCCGAGCGCGCCGGCGGCCTTCCCGCCAGCGCCCTGGTCGATCTCTGCTTCTCGGGCCGCTACACCCAGGCCGAGCTGCACAAGCTGCTGGCCGGCAAGGGCGGCATGGTCGCTCTGATGGGCACTAACTCGATGCTTCAGATCTCGCAGATGATGGAGGCTGGCGATGCACGCGCTACGCTGATGCTCAACGCCATGTGCTACAATGTCGCGAAAGAGATCGGTGCGATGGCGACCACCATGTGCGGCAAGGTCGATGCCATCATCGTCACGGGCGGCATCGCCCACGACAAATACGTGGTCGAGTACCTGCGCGAGCGCTGCTCGTTCATCGCTCCGTTGGCCGTCTATCCCGGCGAGAACGAACTGGAGTCGCTCTCGGCCAACGCGCTGGGCGTACTTCGCGGCGAGATGACCCCGAAGGTCTATGCCTAAAGCTCCCGAAGTCCGGAAT
>JAIEHQ010000146.1 GCA_029065825.1 Alistipes sp. | reverse complement strand
CGACGCAGCATTCGGTCAAGACGCTGCTGGAGAATGGCTTGCAGCCCGATATTCTGGTGCTGCGCACCGAGCATCCGCTCTCGTCGGACCTCAAGCGCAAGGTGGCGCTCTTCTGCAATGTCGATCCCAACGCCGTGATGGAGTCGATCGACGTGCCGACGATCTACGAGGTGCCGCTGGTCATGCACCGGCAGCATCTCGACGAGGTGGTGCTCGACAAGCTCGACCTGCCCTCCGAGCAGGAGCCCGACCTGAGCACGCTGCAGGCGTTCGTCGATAAGGTAAAGCATCCGAGCCGCACGATCGACATGGCGCTGGTGGGCAAATACACCGAACTGCCCGATGCCTACAAGTCGATCTGCGAGTCGTTCATCCATGCCGGTGCGGCCAACGACTGCAAGGTCAAGCTCCACTACGTCAATTCGGAGAAGCTCGACCGCGAGAACGTGGCCGAACAGCTCGGCCGGATGGCGGGTATTCTGGTGGCACCCGGATTCGGCAACCGCGGCATCGAGGGCAAGATCGAGGCGGTGCGCTTCGCCCGTACGCAGGGCATTCCCTTCCTGGGCATCTGCCTGGGCATGCAGTGCGCCGTCATCGAATTCGCACGCAACGTGCTGGGTATCGAGGATGCCACCTCGGCCGAGATGGATCCCACGACCAAGCATCCGGTGATCGACCTGATGGAGGAGCAGAAGGGCGTGACGGCCAAGGGCGGCACGATGCGTCTGGGAGCCTATCCCTGTGCGTTGCAGCCGGGATCGAAGGTGGCCGAGGCCTACGGCACGACCCAGATCCAGGAGCGCCACCGCCACCGCTACGAGTTCAACAACGACTACCTGGCCGCTTTCGCCGAGCACGGCATGTCGCCGGTGGGCGTGAATCCCGAGACGGGGCTGGTCGAGGTGGTCGAGGTGCCGGAGCATCCTTGGTTCGTCGGCACGCAGTACCATCCCGAGTACAAGAGCACCGTGAAGCATCCCCATCCGCTCTTCGTGGCCTTCGTCGCGGCGGCGCTGCGGCACGACGGGACGCAGAAAAATGAGGCTGAGGAGTAGCGGAGCCGCTGCGGCATCCGGAGACTCCGGAGTCTTCCGCACCGGGGCGGCGAGTACGCTCCGCGAAGGACTCCACTCGGCCGGAATGTAGTATGATATTGTATCCGATTCGATAATGAGAGAACGGAAGAAACCGATTGCAAATGGATAAGAAATCAATAGTAGGAATCGTGCTGGTGGGGCTGATCTTTCTGGGCTTTACCCTCTACAATGCGCACCAACAGAGAGAGTATCAGGAAAAACTGGCCGTATATAACGCTGAGCAGGCCCGCATTCAGGCCGAGCAGGACTCGATCGAGCTGCTGACCGCTCCTGCGGAGCTGCAGCCGGACGGGTTTGCCGCCGCTTCGGAGGACTCGCTGCGCCGTTTCCGGCAGGCCGCCACGCTCGGCGAACTGCTCGCCGAGGCGCGGGAGGCGGAGGCGACCGCCTTTACGGTGGAGAACGACGTGCTGCAGGTGGTCTTTTCGACCCTCGGCGGCCGCATCGAGGAGGTGACGCTGAAGGATTACAAGCGCTATGCTCCCCGGGGCGAGGAGGCCGTTCCGCTGCGGATGTTCGATCCCGAGACGGCCGACTTCTCGCTGTTCTTCTACCTGAAGAACGAGCGCCACAACGTGCCGGTCAATACCGGGGAATATACCTTCCGTCTCGTTTCGTCGGAGCGGATCGAGCAGGCGCAGCGTATCGTGATGGAGCTGCCCGTGTCGGACGACGCGTCGCTGCGCTACGAATATGTCGTCTATGACAGCCAGGCACCCGAGCGCGACTACCTGATCGACCTGACGGTCTATTTGCAGGGGATGGCGCCGCAACTGGCGGGCCAGACCTCCGTCGGGGTCAATTGGAGCAACCGCTCCTATCAGAACGAGAAGGGATTCCGCAACGAGAATACCTACACGACGATCTATTACCGCGTTCCCGGCGAGTCGTCGGCCGATGACCTCGGGATGAGCGACGGCCGCAAGCAGAAGGAGATCAAGTCGTCGCTCAACTGGGTGGCTTTCAAGCAGCAGTTCTTCTCGTCGGTGCTGATCGCCCCGGAGAACTTCTCCTATGCCGACCTCTCGTTCGAGACGGCCGAGGAGGGATCGGGCTACATGAAGGATTTCGCGGCGGCGCTCACGGTGCCCTACACGCCGCAGACCGACATGTACCGCTTTTCGTTCTATTACGGTCCGAACAAGTACGCCGTGCTGCGCAATGTCGCGACGGCCGACGGCGACAGCCTCCATCTGGAGCGACTCATTCCGCTGGGCTGGGGCATCTTCGGCTGGGTCAATCGCTGGTTCGTGATCCCAGTGTTCGACTTCCTGCACCAATATATCGCCAGCTTCGGCCTGATTATCCTGATTCTGGCCGTGCTCATCAAGATCATCATCTCGCCGCTGACCTACAAGAGCTACATCTCGTCGGCCAAGATGCGGGTCATCAAGCCCGAGGTCGATGAGCTGGCCAAGAAATACCCCAGACAGGAGGATGCCATGAAGCGTCAGCAGGCGACGATGGAACTCTATAAGAAGGCCGGAATCAACCCGATGGGCGGCTGCATTCCGCTGCTGATCCAGATGCCGATCATCATCGCCGTCTTCCGCTTCCTGCCTGCGTCGATCGAGCTGCGCGGCCAGCGGTTCCTCTGGGCCGACGACCTGGCTTCGTACGACAGCGTCCTCTCGCTGCCGTTCAACATCCCCTTCTACGGCGATCATGTGAGTCTGTTCGCGCTGCTGATGACGCTGGCGCTGTTTGCCTTCTCGTACATCAACTACCAGCAGACGGCTTCGTCGCAGCCGCAGATGGCCGGCATGAAGATCATGATGGTCTATGTGATGCCCCTCATGATGCTGCTGTGGTTCAATAACTACGCCAGCGGTCTGACCTACTACTACTTCCTGGCCAACATGCTCACGATCGGGCAGACGCTCGTGATCCGCCGCATGATCGACGACGAGAAGATCCACGCCGTGATGCGCGCCAACGCCGCGAAGAACAAAAACAAGAAGAAGTCGAAGTTCCAACTGCGTTACGAGGAGCTGATGCGCCAGCAGGAGGAGATGCAGCGCAGCAACAACCGCAAGAAATAGGCGGTATGACGCATTACCATGTCCGGTACGAACGGCAACACTTTCAAAGGAGCTGTGTTGCCGTTCGTTTTTTTCGAATATAATTGTAATACATCAATGAAAAAGTTCTTATTATTTTTCCTCCTTTTTTCTTGTATGTTATTAAGTACAACAAAAACATTTGCTCAATCGGCAGACTCGTTAAAAGTGATTGTTGATAGTCTTTCTGTTAAAGTTGCGACACTTGAACATGATTTAGCTTATTTAGAAATAAAAATTAATATAAATAGTCTGGGAGCAGATATGGAAATTCTTTCTATAAATGTTCATCGGATAAGTACTGATTTTCGAGTCGCAACTCTTTCAAAGAATAAAAAAGAAATAGTTCTGTTGCGGAAATATCATAAGTCTTGTGAAGAAACACTGAAGATTATAAAGGAAAGAATAGACTTTTTGCAAGAAATTGCAAATTCAAATAAATATTTGGATTTAGAGAATTATTTAGATGTATCTATTAGAAACATGTTGTTCCGTTATTATAATCTAAAAGATACAATGTCTTTAGTCGGAGAGCTGCTAAATTAAGTTTGTTGTTTTTATATTTGCAAGTAATTAAAGGCAATCCAGCAACAAATCTAATTATTT
>JAIEHQ010000145.1 GCA_029065825.1 Alistipes sp. | reverse complement strand
ATATCGTCGGCAGCGTCATATGTTTATAAGAGACAGGTGGAGCGTGCGCTGAAGCGCTACATCTCCGACGGCACGAAGACCAAGGACAAGTGCCAGAGCTGCGGGCAGGAGACGATGGCCTACCAGAACGGATGCCTTACCTGCATGTCCTGCGGTTACTCCAAATGCGGCTGATGCGAAAAAATAACCCCGAAACGTGAAATTTCCTGCGAAGTTCGGGCTTTTGGCCCGGACTTTGCTGTTTTAAGATCGGAAACGGCGCTGAGGTGCTTTTTATGAAGCGAATATGTTGTGTATTTGAGAAATATGTAGTACATTAGCGCACTCATTTTCACATTTTGTTTTACGAGTGACAGAAACAGAAGTATAAACTAATTTTTAACCTGTATGAAAAAACTTTTCTTCACAATGGCGCTTGCGTTTTGCGCCGCAGCTGCTTCGGCACAGGTTGTTGCTGTAGCAGAAGAGGTTGTCGTAGAAAAACAGCAGCCTAAAAAACGCGGATGGGCCGGTTATGAGACCAACCGTTTCTGGGACAACTGGGAGATCTCGGTTGCCGGAGGTACGCAGATCCTCGTTTTCAACGGTGCGTTCGGCAAGGGCGATGCCGGTAAGAACTTCAACCACTTCGGCTGGCAGGCCGACTTCTCGCTGACCAAATGGTTCCACCCGGTAATGGGTGCCCGTCTGCAGCTGCAGGGCGGCGAGTATCAGAACAATACGGTAACGACCGGCGCTTACATGAAGACTCCCTACCTGTTCACTCACATGGACTTCATGGTAAACCTGTCGAACTGGATCGGCGGCGAGCGTGACGACCGTGTTTACTATGCGAATCTCTTCGCCGGCTTCGGTTACCACGTTCAGGGCTTTACCGACAAGTTCCAGGACAAGTGGGGCGTAGGCACCGACCACAGCTACGCTTTCACGGCCGGTTTGCTCAACAAGTTCCGCGTGTGCCCCGCTCTGGATATCGACCTGGAGCTGAAGGCATGGCTCGTTCCTTCGCGTGATCTGCCTACGGCTATCTCCGCCGGCTCGGGCAACTACTCGCAGGCTTACAGCGCAACGCTCGGTCTGACCTACCGCTTCAACAAGCGCGGCTTCAAGCAGGCTTCGCCCTACTCGGTTGAGGACGTGATGGCTTATCAGGCTGCCGTTGCCGAGCGCGACCTGGCTTTGGCCGGTCTGGCTCAGGAGAACAACGACCTGAACAACGACCTGGCTGCCGCCAAAGCTGCCGCCAAGAAGGCTCAGGCCGAGGCCGAGGCTGCCAAGAAGGCTGCCGAGATGGCTAAGTGGGGTCCCAACGCCGTTCCCGCCGACGAGCTCAACGGTGCTGCCTATACCGACAATATCTACATGACCAGCAAGGGTATCTCGTTCTTCGCTATCGGCAGTGCGAAACTGACCGACAAGGAGAAGCTCCGTCTGGACATCATCGCAGCTCAGATCAAGGACGCTCCGAAGGAGAAGGTATATGTAATCGAGGGCCACGCCGATCCTCAGACCGGTTCGAAGGCATTCAACACCCGCCTGGCCGAGAAGCGTGCCAAGCAGGTTTACGACTACCTGATTTCGAAGGGCGTGAAGGCCGAGAACCTCTCGTACAAGGGCTATGGCGACGTTAAGTCTCCGTTCAAGGCCGCTTCGGAGAACCGTGTGACGGTTATCCGCTAATCCGGAAGAGTCCCTTTCGATTTGGCCATCCCTGCCGCAGTCGTGCGGCGGGGATGGTTTTTTTGTGCAGTCTCGGTCGGGGAAATGGATGACCGGGCGCGAGAACCGGGCGTGCAGCTCGGGATGGTGCTGTGTCGGCCCGGGCCGCCCGGTCGCCGGATCGGAGCATGCCGGAACCGGTTGGCTTCGGCGGGGTCTCGAGTGGGTGGTGGAGGCCCTCTGCGGAAACGGGACCTTGCTTTGGAAAATCCTGGTTTTTACCGGAAATATTTGGGATTCCGGAATTTTTTGCGTACATTGCATTACCGGCTGATATTGGCTGGCCAACCTTAAATTTTCCACCTATGAAAAAATGGTTACTCATTTTTGCCTTGCCGCCATTTCTGGCGGCGGGCTGTTCGTCGTTCGAAGAGGCGGCGGAGCCGTCGGGTGTGCAGCCGATGTTGCATGAGGCTTCGGCTGCGGCACCGGAAGAGGAGGTCAATCCCTTCTCGCTGGAGGTCATGCGCCGTGCCGTCGCGGATGTTGCGTCGGAGGCGGCTCCCCTGCGCCGTGCTCGGGGACGGGCTGCGGCACCGGAAGTCGCGGACGAGCCGCTGGAGGCGACGCACCGCTACGTCCATTTCCGTCCTGCGAACCGCTGGCAGCTGGATGCGCTGCTGGACCGTCGGGATTTCCAGAGCTTCAATTTCCGTTTGGACCAGCCGGGGGAGCTGCCCGAGGGCGAGACCTTCGTGAGTTCGACCCCTTCCGAAACTCCGGACGAGCTTTATGCGGTGCTGCGTGCGGATATCGAACTTCCTGATACGATCGCCTGGGAGGTGCTGGAGGAGTATTATGATCCGCAGGCAACGGCCCGGGGCGCTTCCGACGAAGCGTGGGCCGAGGCTGTGGAGTCGCGGGCACGCACCATGTCGAACTCCGTGATCGGCACGGGAGACTGGGGCGCGGGGCTTCCCTGGACACCTTCGGGGCGGATTGAGGCCTGGGATGATCTTGCAGATTATATTCCGATCGAGGGGGTAAAAGTTACGATTATCCCTCCTTTGTCGGCGGGCGGTAATCTTCGGATGTGGACGGTCTATACGGCCCGGAACGGAGAGTTTCGTGCCACGCCGCAGGTCGAGTATGGAGGCAA
>JAIEHQ010000144.1 GCA_029065825.1 Alistipes sp. | reverse complement strand
AGTTCTTCGAGGAGAACACGCTGCTGAACCAGGCTGTCGTAGGCGAGAAGGAGACGATCGCCGAGTTCATCCGCAAGGCCGACAAGGAGGCTACGGTAGTTGCTTACAAGCGTTTCGCTTTGGAGGCATAACCGCATCCTTGCTGCAAGACAGAGAACCGCCGTTCCGGATTTTCCGGAGCGGCGGTTTCGTTTGTCGGAAGGAGGTGCGGATGCTTCGGAGCGGGACGGAGCCTGTCCGTAGAAGGTGGCGGTTTCGCAGCAACGGATTCGGGTTCGTACAGAGTTTGTCCGGAAGGTCGTGTCGGGATGGTTGTGCTGGAGGAGTTGTACTGAAAAGGGGCTGCGCAGGAGAAAATACGCCGGAGGAGTCCGAAAGTACGCGTCGGGGTAGTTGTGCTGGAGAGGGCATACCGGCCGGGCTGCGTTATGGATTGTGTCGGAGGGGGCGGAAGTCGCTCGGAGTGGTTTTGCCGGATGGGCTGGCATCGGAGGGATTGTGTCGGCCGGGCAGGTGGAGGCTTTTGCTGCTTTGGGGCGGGGGAGAGAAAACCTGCCGGAGCGAGTGGGCGGATGCGCTGCTCCTCGGTTTTCGCAGCTCTTTCGATTGTTCCCGCAACGGTAATGCGGTAAAAAATCCGGGAAACGAATGGATTTTACGGAAATTTCGTAATTTTACACGAAGATTGAGGTAAAACCTCGTCCGCGACATATTTGAGAAGAAGCGTTATGCTCGTCCTGTAGTTTGGAAACGTAGGAAATTTTCAGATTAGATACAGGGATAGCATAGTGGTTCTCACGCTTTAGCGTGGGCTGCTATTACTATATCCGTATCTAAGGTTTTCCTACGACCTCCAAACTGAGATGTGGTATTGCGGTGCCACGCTTCTGTGTATTGGAAATCTCCTCGAGGCACCGGAGGATGCAAATTTTCGATTTATGAAAAAGATCCTTTCTCTCGCACTCCTGCTCCTGGGTTCGATGACCGTACAGGCGCAGCAAAATGTCACTCAGTTTTTGGGGATTCCCATAGACGGGAGTAAGCACAGAATGCTTATGAAGCTTGAAGCCAAAGGTTTTCGCCGTACTTCGTATGGCAGCGATGTTCTGAAAGGGGAGTTCAATGGCCGGGAGGTAACGATTCATGTGGTTACGAACAACAACAAGGTGTATCGGATTATGCTAAGCGATGTCGCTAATGTCGATGAACGCTCCATCCAGATAAGATTCAACACACTTTGCGAGCAGTTCGCCAATAACCCCAGGTATTTTTCGTTGCTAGATCGAGATCAGACCATACCCGACGACGAAGATATCTCCTACGAAATGACGGTGCATAAAAAGCGCTATGAGGCTGCTTTTTATCAAAAACCTGATTCGATAGCTATTAGAGAGAAATTTAGAGCAGTTTTATTGGAAAAATATACGGAGGAACAGTTGGAGAATCCGACTGAAGAAATCCAGGAAGAAATTCAATCGGAGCTTTACAAATTCTCTATGATGGAATTTATGAAGGGTGATTGGTCTAAAAGATCAGTTTGGTTCACGATATCGGAGCATCGCGGACGATATTATATTTCGATGTACTATGATAACAAATACAATCAGGCGAACGGCGAGGATTTGTAAGTGCTCTGGCTTATAAGTCCGACGGAATTCAGCTTAAGAACGCGGCCGGATCGGAAAAGGATCCGGCCGCGTTCTTTCGGAGCATATCGGGAAAGACACGGGTTTGTGATGGCTTGAGAGAGACGAATTTATCACTCTATTCTGCATATCATTCGCCGACCCTTTCCGTGCGGCCCATGCGGACGTACCATAGATAGCCTTCGACCTCTTCGTAGCCCATCTCACGCAGCAGCCGCATGTATTCGCGCACCTGGCGGCGGTATTTCTCCGCTTCGAGATCGCCGAACTTGTAATCGACCACTACGGCCCGGTTGCCGGCGATCATGACCCGGTCGGGTCGGCGTGTCGCTCCGCTGCCGGGAAGGACGATCTCCTGTTCGTTGCGCACCGTCTGCCAGCTGCCGTCGAACCAGCTGCCGGTCAGGGGATCGGCCAATGCCTCCGCGACGAGGGTTTCGAGCCGCTCCCGCTCTTCGGGGGAGATCGTGCCGTCCTGAGCCATTTCATGCAGGGCACGGCGGATCTCCTCTTCGGATGCTGCCTCGGCGAAGGTTTTGTGCAGCAGGATGCCCAGGTCGCGCAGCGAGGCGGTTTCCCCTGCGCTGCGCTCGAAGTAGCGCTGCGAGGGGAGCCGCAGACGCAGGTCGGGTTCGGCTGTAGGGTACTCTTCGAGCAGCAGATGCTCCGTGCCGGAACGGGCCTTTTTTTCGGGTTCGGGACCTGCGAAGATGCCGAATTCGTGGATCTCGCCGCCGTTGTCGATTCGGGAGATGCGCTCTTCGAGCGGCTCGGCCGGAGAGGTGCTTTCGGCAGGCGATCCGAGGTTCTGCAGCAACAGCTGGCCGACGCTGCTGCCCCGGCCGCCGCCCTCGGGGATGAAGATGTGGAGCGACTCGACGGCGCGCGTGAGCGCCACATAGAGCAGGTTGATGTTGTCCACGTGGGCGTATATCTTTTCGCGATAATAGTCGTCTGAGAAGAACGATTCGCCCATGCTGGTTTTGTAGCGCACGGGGAAGCGGCCGATTTCGGCCAGAGCCTCCTCCCGGCACTCCGCCCAGACGATGTTGCCGCCGCCGCTGGCCTTCGGGTCGAGCGGCCAGTTGCAGTAGGGGATCAGCACCACCTTCTTCTCGAGTCCCTTCGCCTTGTGTATCGTCGTGATTTCGATGGTGGTCTCGCCTTGCTCCACGCTCAGCGACCGGCTGCTTCCCTGCTCGTCCCACCACCGCAGGAAAAGCGGAATGTCGGCCACCCGGCCGATGCTGAAGCCGATGATCTGTTCGTGCAGCGCCTGGAGGTAGGCGAGTTCCTGATGGCGCAGCCGCAGCCGGTAGCGCATCGCGATCCGTTCGAACGCCTCCTCGGGAGGGTAGAGACGCAGCGTGCGGAAGAAGAGCACCTCCTCCTCGTCGAGCGGTGTGTCGAAGGCCTCCTTCTCCAGAAAGCGGTTGTAGATGGCGCGATGCAGCGAATTGTGCGGATTGACCGACAGGCGCAGGCAGGCGATCACGAACGAACTTACGGGAGCGGCACCGACGATGAGCGCCTCCTGCGTCATCACGTCGAACCGGTAGCGGGGATCGTCGTTGCGGCGCTTGAACTCCAGCAGCGCGGCGGCTGCCCGCGCTCCGTCCGAGCCGCTGCGCACGAGGATCATCATGTCCTTAGGGCGGAATCCTTTATCGATCAGTGTCTTGATTCGCTCAATGAGCGGCGGCTCGTCTGTGTAGCAGGTAATGTTGATATAGCCCGGATTGACGCTCTGCTTGCGGGCCGTCTGTTCGTGGCTTCGGTAGGCCTCGGCCAGCGTATCGTGCAGGGTTGTGCGCGCCGCGGGCGACAGCACCTCGCGGGGCGCTTCGGCGAGCATGGCGTTCAGGGCGGCGTTGTCGGCCGCAACCACCCGGCGGATCGTGCGGTTGTTGAAGGCGACGATCAGCGGAAGGCTGCGGAAGTTGTCCGTCAGGTGTACGGTCTGCGTGTTTTCTTTGCCCAGCTCCGTTGCGGCCCGTTCGTGCAGGATGCGCCAGTCGCCTCCGCGCCAGCGGTAGATCGACTGCTTGATGTCGCCGACGATCAGCACCGATGTCTCCTCCGACTGGGCCATCGCGTTGCGCAGCAGCGGGATGAAGTTTTCCCACTCGCGCGCCGAGGTGTCCTGGAATTCGTCGATCATGAAGCGGTCGTAGCGGTTGCCCGCTTTCTCGTAAATGAAGGGTGCGTCGTTGTTGCGGATGAATTCCGAGAGGATGTTTTTCGTTTCGGAGAGCATCATGACGTTCTCCTCGTTGCACATGCTCCGGATCTTGACATAGAGGTCGTGCAGCAGGGCGAAGCTGCGGTAGTTCTCGTGCAGCAGGGCCGCGGTGTTCCAGAAGCGGATTCGGGTATCGTAGATCGAGCACAGTTCGGCGAGCAGCGGTTGCAGGCTTCCGACCACCGCCCGTGCCGGCGAATCTTTGGCGCACCAGCCCTCCGTCGTGAGACTCATTTTGCGGACGGTGGCCGTCGGCGGTTTGATCGCTCCGTCGGCTACCGTCGGGAAGTAGTGGGCGAAACTGCGGCTTTTGCCGGTAAAGTCGGCCGGCGACAGCCCTGCCTGCCGCATGATGCCGACGGCTTTGGCCCCCAGCTCTCTGAAGTTGCGCTGCTCCTCCCTCACCCGTTCGCGCACGCGCTCCACGATAGCGCTCAGGGCGGCTTTCGGGCGCTCGGTGGAGAGGGTCTCTCGGTTGCTCTCCTTGAAGATTTCGCCTCCGAGCGAAAGGATGCCCTCGCGCACGTCCCAGCGTTTGCCTTCGTCGATGCGCTCCTCGACGAAAGCTGTGAGCCAGCGTTGCAGTTCGGCATCGGTGCGGATCTGTTCGACCAGCGCGTCGGCCCCTTTGCCGAGCACGGAGGCCGTTTCGATCTCGATGTTGTAGTTCAGGTCGATGCCCAGCTCCTGAATGAAAGCGCGCAGGATGCGCTGGAAGAAGGTGTCGATGGTCAGAATCGTGAAACGCGAGTAGTCGTGCAGGATGCGTGTGCGCGCCTCCCTGGCGCGTGTGCGCACGGTTCGTTCGTCGAGTTCGAGTTCCCGGCAGAGATTGGCCAGGTAGCCGCTCGGGGCATCGGAGGCGAGGGCGTGTATCTCGTTCAGGATGCGCGACTTCATCTCCTCGGTCGCCTTGTTGGTAAAGGTAACGGCCAGTATGTGGCGGTAGAGCGTGGGCTGCTGCACCACGTCGCGGACGTATTTGTAGGCGAGCTGGTAGGTCTTGCCCGAACCCGCACTGGCATTGAGTATTTTCGCTCTCAAATTTCGGTCGATCTTATTATACGGACAAAGATAAGCAAATAATGACGAGGTGCGGACGGGGTGTGTTGTTTTCCGCAGTTCGGGAACGGTGCGGTGC
>JAIEHQ010000143.1 GCA_029065825.1 Alistipes sp. | reverse complement strand
CCCTGAGATGTCTCGAGGGCACGGAGATGTGTATATCAGACAGGCACGAGCACCGTGGCCACGTAACCGCGTCCCTTGTCGAGCGTCGATTCGATCACGGCACCCGAGGCCCGGCGGTTGGGGTTGGCTTTCAGGTCGAGCATCTCGGCTTCGAGCAACACCTTCTCGAGCAGTTTGTCGAGGTTGAGGCCCTTTTTGGCCGAGACCTCCTGATCCTGGTACTTGCCGCCCCACGACTCGACCAGGTAGTTCATCTGGGAGAGCTGCTCCTTGATGTGGTCGGGGTTGGCGCTGGGCTTGTCGATCTTGTTGATGGCGAAAACCATCGGAACGCCGGCGGCCTGGGCGTGGTTGATCGCCTCGATGGTCTGGGGCATCACGCTGTCGTCGGCCGCGACGATGATGACCGCCACGTCCGTGACCTTCGCACCGCGGGCGCGCATGGCCGTGAAGGCTTCGTGGCCCGGGGTGTCGAGGAACGTGATCTTCTGGCCGTTCAGCTCCACGCTGTAGGCACCGATGTGCTGCGTGATACCGCCCGCCTCGCCTTCGATGACGTTGGTCTTGCGGATGTTGTCCAGCAGCGAGGTCTTACCGTGATCGACGTGTCCCATGACGGTGACGATCGGCGGACGGGGCAGCAGATCCTCGGCGGTGTCGATCTCGTCGTCGTTGATCGCCTCCTGGATGTCGGCCGAGACGAACTCGGTCTTGAATCCGAACTCCTCGGCCACCACCACCAATGCCTCGGCATCGAGGCGCTGGTTGATCGAAACCATCAGACCCAGGTTCATGCAGGCCGTGATGACCTCGGTAACCGAGACGTTCATCATCGTCGCCAGTTCGTTTACCGTGACGAACTCGGTAACCTTGAGGATCGAACGTTCCTGTTCCTCGCGCTGGAACTCCTCGTTCATGCGCTCGGCGACGGCATCGCGCTTCTCCTTGCGGTATTTCGCGCCCTTGTTCTTGGCATTCTTCGACGTGAGGCGGGCCAGCGTATCCTTGACCTGTTTCGAAACCTCCTCGTCGCTGATCTCGGTGCGGACCACCGGTTTGGCGACTTTCGCCTTCTCCTTCTTGTTGCGGCGGCCTTCGCCCGGTTTGGGCTGGTTCTGCGCGTTGTTTTTGCCGGGCTGCGCGCCGTTCTTGGCACCTCCGGCTCCCGCCGCTTTGGGGGCCGCACCCTGGGTGCGGGTCACATCGACCTTCTCCTTGCTCAGACGTTTGCGCTTGTGGCGGCCGCCGGGCACGAAGCCCGAAACGTCCATCGTGCCCAGCACCTGCGGACCCGTGAGCTGCTGTACGGCCGGCCGGAAGACGTTGTCGCTCTTAGGCTCCTCCGCCTGCTGTGCCGGCTGGGGTTTTTCGGACTCGGGGACCGGTGCCGGCGCCGGCGCGGGGGCAGGGGCGGGTGCCGGTGCGACCGTTTTGACCGGCTCCTCGGCTGCGGGACGCACCTCTGCCGGTTTCTCCTCCGCAGGCTGCGGCTTGCTCTTCGGCTGCGGGGCCGGAGCCGGCTGGGGCTTGGCCTTCGGTTTGGGCGAAAGGTCGATCTTGCCCAGGATCTTGGGCTGGGGCAGCTCGTCCTTGATGCTGATCACGTTGCTCTTGACCGCCGGCTCCTCCTTCTGCGTCTGCCGGCTCTCGGCGATGGTTACCGTCGCCTGTTTCTGTCCGATGCGCTCGCGGATGCTCTCCCGCTCCTTGCCGCTCGTGCGGTTGGCACCGAACTCCTTCTCCAGGAGGGCGTACACCTCCGGCTCGACCAGCGTGTTGGGCGAACCGTCGCTCTTGACGCCTTTTTTCTGCAGGAAGTCCGTGATGGTATTCAATCCCACCTTGAACTCCTTGGCGACCTGGATAAGTCTTAATTTTCTTTCGTTACTCATTATGTCGGTTTTTATTTGTTACAAAGTGGGGCGGATTACTCCTCCTCGAATTCCGCTTTCAGGATGCGAACGATCTTTTCGGCCTGCTCCAGCTCCAGGTCGGCGCGTGCGGCGATCTCCTCGACCGGAAGTTCCAGCACGCTCTTGGCCGTGTCGCAGCCGCAGGCTTTCAGTGCGTCGATCACCCAGCTGTCGATCTCGTCGGCGAATTCGGTCAGGGCCACGTCCTCCTCCTCGATTTCGCGGTAAACGTCGATGTCGTAGCCCGTGAGCATCTTCGACAGACGGATGTTCAGACCGCCCTTGCCGATGGCCAGCGACACCTGGTCGGGCTTGAGATAGACCGAGGCGGTCATCTTCTCCTCGTCGATGACGATGTTCGAGATCTTGGCCGGGTTGAGCGAGCGCTGGATCATCAGCTGCGGGTTGGTCGTGTAGTTCACCACGTCGATATTCTCGTTGCGCAGCTCCTTGACGATCGAGTAGATGCGCGAACCCTTCATGCCGACGCATGCGCCCACCGGGTCGATGCGCTCGTCGTAGGACTCGACGGCCACCTTGGCGCGTTCGCCGGGGATGCGGACGATCTTCTTGATGGTAATCAGGCCGTCGAAAATCTCCGGAACCTCCTGCTCGAAGAGCCGTTCGAGGAACTGGCCGGCCGTACGCGAGAGGATGATGCGCGGCTGGTTGTTGTTCATCTCGACGCTCTTGACGATCGCCTTGATCGTGTCGCCCTTGCGGTAGTAGTCGTTGGGGATCTGCTCGGTTTTGGGCAGCAGCAGCTCGTTGTTCTCGTCGTCGAGGATCAGCACCTCCTTCTTCCACACCTGATAGACCTCGCCCGTGATGATCTCGCCCACCTTCTGCGAATACTTCTCGTAGAGGTTGGCCTTCTCCAGGTCGAGGATGCGCGAGGCGAGGTTCTGGCGCAGCGACAGCACGGCGCGGCGGCCGAACGACTCGAGGCGGAAGGGATCGACGTACTCGTCGCCCACCTCGTAGGTCGGGTCGATGGCCTTGACCTCCGACACGGAGATCTGCATGTTGGGGTTCTCCACCGCGCCGTCCTCGACGACCGTGCGGTTGCGCCAGATTTCGAGGTCGCCCTTTTCGGGGTTGATGATCACGTCGAAGTTCTCGTCGGTTTCGAACTGTTTCTGGAGCGCATGACGGAAGACATCCTCCAAAACGCCGATCATCGTCGCCTTGTCGATGTTTTTAAGCTCCTTGAACTCTGCGAAGTTGCTGATGAGATTGAGATTGTCCATTGGTTTGCTCTTATTTTTTTATTTTGATCTTTTTGTCATTCGGTTACTTGAAGTCGAGATACTCCTTGGTGTATTTGATCTCGGCGAAGGGGTAGCTGTGGCTGACGGCGACGGTCTGCTTGCGCTTCTTGCCCTCGACGGCCTGCTTCTCCTCGTAAGAGAGGGTAATGCCCTCCTCGTCCGCAGCGTCGAGCGTGGCGGTCAGCTTGACGCCGCTGGCGAGCAGTACCTCGACCGGCCGGCCGATCAGTTTGCGGTACTGGCGCAGGCAGCGAAGCTCGGAGCCGATGCCCGCCGAGGCGACCGTGAGGGCGAAATCCTCCGCATCGCGGTCCAGTTCGGCCTCGATCGCGCGGCTCAGCTCCACGCAGCTGTCGATACCCACCGACGTATCGCTGTCGATGAGCAGTTCCACTTCGTTGGCGGGCGACGAGGTGCAGGCCACGACGAAGAGTTCCGTGCCCGAGAGTTTCGTTTCCGCTATTTCGATGATTTTCTTGCAGTCGATCATATCTTTTTTCGTTTTTCGGATTCCAGGTGTGTGCGGGGCGCGCCTTCGTGCCGTAAGACCGGACGGCCTCCGTCCGAAGCGGCCGGGGCGTACCCTTGCGTTCCATCTACGAAATAAGGGGACTTCTCGTCCCCTTACCTTCGTGGTATTCGTTTACGCTACAAATATAGCGAATATTTTCTTAATGTTCAAACGTTGCGCCGGAAAATTACTCCTCTTTGTCGCTTTTCGCCTGATAGGGACGGCAGACACCCCGTTTCGATTCGCGGATGAAGCGCAGCAGCAGGTCGCGCTCCTCGCTTTGCGGCAGCTGCCGCTCGACCTCGTCGCAGCCGTTCAGGTAGTTCAGTCCGCTCTGGAAGAGGATGCGGCAGGCATCGTGGATCGTTCCGATCTGCTCGGCGGAGAAGCCCCGGCGGCTCAGTCCGATCTTGTTCACGCCCGCGAAGCTGACCGTGTCGTTGCGGACGATGATGTAGGGCGGGATGTCCTTGCCGACCAGCGCGCCTCCCTGGATCATCGTGTGGTCGCCGATGCGGGTCCACTGGTGGACGGCCACGTGGCCGCCGATGACGGCCCAGTCGCCCACCTCGACCTCGCCCGCGAGCGAGACGCGGTTGGCGATGACGCAGTGGCTGCCCACCACGTCGTCGTGGGCGATGTGGACGTAGGCCATGATGAGGTTGTGGTCGCCTACGACGGTCTTGCCCCGCGAGGCGGTGCCCCGGCTGATGGTGACGTATTCGCGGATCTCGTTGTAGTCGCCGATTTCGGCCGTCGTCTTCTCGCCGACGAATTTGAGGTCCTGGGGCGTGCAGGCGATCGAGGCGGCGGTGTGGATCTTGCAGCCCTTGCCGATGCGCGCGCCGTCGTGGATGACGGCCCCGGGGCCGATCCAGCAGTCGTCGCCGATGACCGTATCGCCCGCGATGTAGGCGAACGGTTCGACCGTTACGTTCTTGCCGAGCTGTGCGTCGGGATGTATGTATGCGAGGTTGCTTATCATGGTCGGGTTATTTGTTTTTCGCGATTTGTGCCATCATGGTCGCTTCGCAGGCGAGCGTGTCGCCGACGAAAGCCTTGCCCTCGACGATGGCCACGCCGCGACGGATGGGTTCGAGCAGTTGGAGTTCGAAGTGGAGCGTGTCGCCCGGAACGACCTTGCGCTTGAATTTCACGCCGTCGATCTTCATGAAGTAGGTCGAGTAGTTCTCCGGATCGGGGATGCCGCGCAGCACCAGCATGCCGCAGCACTGGGCCATCGCCTCGACGATCAGCACGCCGGGCATGACCGGCTCCTTGGGGAAGTGACCCACGAAGAAGGGTTCGTTCATCGTGACGTTCTTGATGCCGGCGACCGTCGTCTCGTCGATGTGGAAGATCCGATCGACCAGCAGGAACGGCGGCCGGTGGGGGAGCATGCCGCGGATGTCGTTGATGTCATAGACGGGCGGCTTGCGGCAGTCGTACTGGAAGCGGGGCTTCTCGCCCTCGCGGCGGATGGTCTTCTTGACCTGCTTCATGAACTCCGTATTGGCGAAGTGGCCGGGGCGGGTGGCCCAGACGCGGCCCTTGATGCGGCGGCCCAGCAGCGCGAAGTCGCCCAGCAGGTCGAGCAGCTTGTGGCGCGCCAGCTCGTTGTTGAAGCGCAGCTCCAGGTTGTTCAGGTAGCCGCCCGTGATCCGGATGTCCTGCTTGTTGAAGATCTGCTTGAGGTGGGCGAGCTGGTCGTCTGCGACGCTGCCTTCGACCACGACGATCGCATTGTCCAGATCGCCGCCCTTGATGAGGTTCATCTTCATCAGCGGCTCCAGCTCGTGCAGGAAGACGAACGTGCGGCACGGCGCGATATTTGCGGCGTAGTCGTCCTCGGGATTGAAGGTGGCATACTGGTTGCCGATGACCTTCGAGTTGTAATCGACATGGAGCGACACGGAGAACTCGTCGTCGGGGTAGAGGATGATCGCCACGCCTTTCTCGGGAATGGTGTAAACCATCTTTTCGGTTACCTGATAATAGGAGCGTTCGGCCTCCTGCTCCTCGAGTCCCGTCTCGACGATTCTGCCGGCGTACTCCCGGGCCGATCCGTCCATGATGGGGGTCTCGCCCGCGTTGATGTCGATCAGGGCGTTGTCCGCGCCGAGCGTCCAGAGCGCCGAGAGGATATGTTCGATGGTCGCCACGCGGGCGCCATCCTTCTCGATGGTGGTGCCGCGCGAGGTATCGACCACATAGTCGCACAGCGCGGGAATTTCGGGTGCGCCCTCCAGGTCGATGCGACGGAAGACGATGCCGGTGCCGGCAGGGGCGGGATTGACGGTCATCGTGACCTCCACGCCCGTATGGAGACCCTTGCCCGAAAAGGTGATCGGGGCCTTGAGGGTTTGTTGTTTTGCAGCCATATCCGTTTGAAATATTTATTTGCGCGCAAATATAGGAATTATTTGTGAAAAACCGTATTTTTGTCCGAATTAATGAGTGAGCGAACAGAGGTGTCGGATTCCGGAAAACATACTTCTCCGCCCCGCCTGCGCCTTCCCTTCGAGAAGCGGAAGGTCGATGCGGGCGAGTGGGTGTACGATCATCGTGCGGGCTTGTGCGTCACGCTGATCGTCTATCTCGTGCTTTGCATCGGCTTCGTCGCCGGCAAGATCGCGGTAGGCGCACGTCCCGCCGTGTCGGGCATCGTGCTCGACGTGCAGACTCCGGCCGAAATCGAGGCCGAACGCCTGCGCCGCGAGCTGGAGGCGCGCCGCGACCGGGAGGATGCCTCCCCGGAATCGTGGCGCGACGTGCGCAACCGCGCCTCCAACGAGAACCTCGAGGAGCTGGCCGACGGACGGACCGCGATGTCGGCCTCGCTGCGCGAGTCGGCCGAGGCGGTGGGCGAGCGGATGCAGGCCAACCGCGAGGCCTACGAGCAGGGATTGGCCGAGGAGCGTGCCATCCGCGAGCGAATGGGGGGTGAGGATTCCGGACGGGAGGTGCGCGATGCGCGGGTCAGCGGGCGCGTCACGGTCTCCTATTCGCTGGTCGATCCCGTGCGCACGCGCCGCCATATCGAAATCCCGGCCTATCGCTGCGAAGGCGGCGGCGAGGTGGTGATCGGCATCACGGTCGATCAGGGGGGCGAGGTGGTCGGTGCCAAGGTGCTCTCGGGCGGCGATCACTGCATGCGCGAGGCCGCGCTGGAGGCGGCACGCCGCTCGAGCTTCAATATCGATCCGCAGGCTCCCGCCCGACAGTCGGGAACGATAACCTATCTGTTCATACCCCAGTAGCGCGACGGCTGGCCGTCCCTTTCGCGGCGGGCGGCTGTCGCGGGAAATACGAAGCGTTTGTTTATGAATATCATTACCACCGGAAATATCCTGTTGATCGGAGCGCTGCTCCTGTTCGTCGCCGTAATAGCCGGCAAGGCGGCCTATCGCTTCGGAGCGCCGGCGCTGCTCTTCTTTCTGGGAGTCGGCATTCTGTTCGGCTTCCACTTCATCTCGTTCCATTCGGTCGAGGCGACCCAGTTCATCGGGATGATCGCCCTCTGCATCATTCTCTTCACGGGCGGTATGGACACCAAATTCTCGGAGATACGCCCCGTGATCGCACCCGGTGTGGTGCTGGCCACGGCGGGGGTGGCGATGACGGCGGCGATCGTCGCCGGTTTCGTGACCCTCATCGCCCCCTGGATCGGATTCCGGATCTCCTTCTCGGGGGCCTTGCTGCTGGCCGCCACGATGTCTTCGACCGATTCGGCATCGGTCTTCTCCATCCTGCGGAGCAAAAAGCAGGGGCTGCGCGAGAACCTGCGCCCGCTGCTCGAGCTCGAGAGCGGTTCGAACGACCCGATGGCCTACGTGCTGACGATTCTGCTCGTCGGGGTGCTTTCGGGCGGTGCGACCGAGGCGATGAGCATTCCGATGAGCGTGCTGAAGTTCGTCGTGCAGATGGTGCTCGGCGGCGCGATGGGCTACGCCATCGGCCGTGTCGGGGTGTGGACGATCAACCGCATCAATCTGAGCAACTACTCGCTCTACCCGGTGCTGCTGCTGGCCTTCGTCTTCTTCATCTTCTCGTTTACCGACCTGATCGGCGGCAACGGCTACCTGGCGGTCTATCTGGCGGGACTGGTGCTGGGCAACAACAAACTGGTGCAGAAGCGTCCGCTGACGATCTTTTTCGACGGCTTCACCTGGCTGGTGCAGATCGTGATGTTCCTCACGCTCGGCCTGCTGGTCAATCTCGACGAGCTGCTCGATCCGCAGGTGCTGCTGCTGGGCGGACTGGTCGGTGCGTTCATGATGTTCGTGGCGCGTCCGCTGACCGTCTTCGTCTGCATGGCTCCCTTCCGCAAGTTTACCGCCAAGGCCCGTGTCTATGTCTCGTGGGTCGGCCTGCGCGGTGCCGTGCCGATCATCTTCGCCACCTATCCGCTGCTGGCGGGAACGGAGGACGCGACGCTGCTGTTCAACGTGGTCTTCCTCGTTACGATCCTCTCGCTCCTGATTCAGGGCACGACCGTCAGCTGGGCGGCCAACCTGCTCGGGCTGGGATACGAGGAGCGCGAACGGGCTTTCGGGGTGGATGTTCATGACGACATTCCCTCGGTGTTTACCGAAGTCGAGGTCAATGAGGCGATGCTCAGCAGCGGCAATACGCTGCGGGAGATCTCGCTGCCGGAGCACACCCTCGTGACGATGGTGTGCCGCGACGGCGACTATTTCGTGCCGCAGGGCAACACGGAGCTGAGGGTGCGGGACAAGCTGCTGGTGGTCTCCGACCGGGGCGAGGAGCTGGAGAATACCTATAAGGACATGGGTATCGACGAAGTGATGAAACTGTAGTGTCCGTGCAGGCGCAGCCTCCGGCACCGGCCGGGAGGTTCGGTCGGGATGGACGCAGGCCTGGCCGGAATGGCGCACGAAGCGGCCCGTGTCGCATGGCCTGCCGAAACAGAAACCCCTCCGGACCAAAAGGTCCGGAGGGGTTTTCTCTAAAGGGCAGGTCGGGGATCAGATCTCCCACGTCGCGCCCGAGCGGAGCAGGTCGTCCACACAGCGGATCTTGCTCTGGGCCTTGACCTCTTCCACCTGCTTTTCGACGGCCTGGTCGTAAACCACTTCGTCGGCCACCTCGCGGATCACGCCGACGGCCACCGGATAGTCGGGATACTTCATGGCTGCCAGCATCGAATGGAGCGTCGTGTCCTTCGTGTGGGCATCGTGCGTCAGGATCTTGTCGAGCGTGTAGCCGTCCTCGCCGACAGTCACGACCTTCAGGCGCATGTCCTCGAATACCAGACCTTTCTCGTTATTGGCACCGAAGAGCATCTTCTCGCCGTGACGCAGCGTGATGGTGTTCTGCTGGCGGGTAGCCTTGTCGCCTGCGAATGCGGCGTGGGTTTTGTCGTTGAAGATCACGCAGTTCTGCAGAACCTCGACCACCGACATGCCCTGGTGCTTCGCAGCCGCGAGCAGGCACTCCTTCGTGAGGTTCACCTCCATGTCGATCGAGCGGGCGAAGAACGTACCTTTGGCGCCGATGACCAGTTCGCCGGGGTTGAACGGTTTCTCGACCGTACCGTAGGGCGACGTTTTGGTAATCTTGCCCAGCTTCGAGGTCGGCGAGTACTGTCCTTTGGTCAGACCGTAGATCTCGTTGTTGAACAGGATGGCGTTGAGGTTGATGTTGCGGCGGATCGCATGGATGAAGTGGTTGCCGCCGATGGCGAGCGAGTCGCCGTCGCCGGAGGTTACCCACACGGCCAGCTTGGGGTTGGCGGTCTTCACACCCGTAGCGATGGCGTTGGCACGGCCGTGTACGGAGTGGAAGCCGAAGGTTTTCATGTAGTAGATGAAACGCGACGAGCAGCCGATACCCGAGATGAACGTGAAGAGGTTGTGCGGGGTGTCTGTCTGGTCGGCGATTTCGGGCAGCGCGCGCTGCACGGCGTTCAGAATCGCGTGGTCGCCGCAGCCGGGGCACCATCTTACTTCCTGGTCGCTCTTGAAGTCTGCCGGAGTGTATTTGTAATCTGCCATAGCTTTATTTCAGTAAAGAGTGAAACTTGTCCGTGAGTTCGGTCACCGTGAACGGCTGGCCTTCGCACTTGTTGAACTGCTCGTAGTGGAACTCCTGCAGCTTGCCGCGCAGATAGTTGGCGAACTGTCCCTCGTTGAGCTCGCATACGACGATCTTCTTGAAGCGCTTGAAGATGTCGGCCACGCCGTGCGGCAGCGGGTTGATGTAGTTGAAGTGGCAGAGCGATACTTTCTTGCCTTCGGCGCGCATCTTATCGACTGCGTTCTGCAGGTGTCCGCGCGTACCGCCCCAGCCTACCACGAGCAGGTCGCCCTCCTCGTCGCCGTACACCGTCTGACGGGGGATGTAGTCGGCGATTTTGGCGATCTTCGCAGCACGGGTTTCGGTCATCTCCTGGTGGTTCTGCGGGTCGATCGAGATGCTGCCTTTCAGGTGGTCCTTCTCCAAACCGCCCACGCGGTGCTCCAGACCTGCCTTGCCGGGGAATGCCCAGCTGCGGGCCAGTTTCTCGTTACGGGCGTAGGGCATGAAGGGGCCTCCGTCCTCGGTCTTGTCGATGATCGGCGGGTTGATCGCGGGGTAGTCCTTCATCGAAGGGATCTTCCAGGGCTCGGAGCCGTTGGCGATGAAGCCGTCCGAGAGGAGGATGACCGGAGTCATGTGCTCCATCGCGATGCGGCCCGCCTCGAAGGCGTAGTGGAAGCAGTCGCTCGGCATCGAGGCTGCGATGACCGCCACGGGGCTTTCGCCGTTACGGCCGTAGAGCGCCTGCTGCAGGTCGCTCTGCTCGGTCTTGGTGGGCAGACCCGTCGAAGGGCCGCCGCGCTGGACATCGACCACGACCAGCGGCAGCTCGGTCATCACGGCCAGACCCAGCGCCTCGCTCTTGAGCGAAAGACCCGGACCCGAAGTGGTCGTCACGGCGAAGTTGCCGGCGAACGAGGCGCCGATGGCGGTGCAGATGCCCGCGATCTCGTCCTCGGCCTGTACGGTCTTTACACCGAGGTCCTTGCGCTTGGCCAGCTCTTCGAGGATGACCGTCGCGGGAGTGATCGGGTAGGAGCCGCAGAAGAGGGGCAGGCCGCTCTTCTCGCTGGCGGCGCAGAGGCCCCATGCCGTTGCCACGTTGCCGCTGATCGAGCGGTAGGTGCCTTTCTCCATCTGGCCCGAAGCGACGGTGTAGGTATTGGCGAACTGATGGGTGTTGGCCGCATAGTTGTAACCGGCGTCGATGGCGCGCTTGTTGGCTTCGGCGACGGCGGGGTTCTTCTTGGCGAACTTGCTGTCGAGGTAGCGCTTGGCGTGGTCCTCGGGACGGTTGTAGAGATAAAAGCAAATACCCAGCGCGAACATGTTCTTGCACTTGACCATCGCCTTGTTGTCCAGACCGGAGTCGGCGAGGGCCTGCTTGGTCATCTCCGTGATGTTGGGAATCACGACGTTGAAGTCGCCCAGGTTGAGTTCCGCGATGGGGTCGAGCGTGGCGAAGCCCGCTTTTTTGAGGTGTTCTTCCGTCAGCGAGTCCTCGTCGAGGATTACCGTAGCGCCCGGCTTGAGCCATTTACGGTTGGCCTTGAGCGCCGCAGGGTTCATCGCCACCAGTACGTCGCAGAAGTCGCCCGGGTTGAGCTGACGCTGCGCACCGAAGTGCACCTGGAAACCGGAAACGCCGGCTACGGTTCCCTGCGGTGCGCGGATCTCGGCGGGATAGTCGGGGAAAGTCGAGATACCGTTGCCGAGCAGGGCTGAAGTGTCTGAAAAGAGCGTACCGGTAAGCTGCATGCCGTCGCCCGAGTCGCCCGAGAAGCGGATCACGACGTCCTGCAGTTCTTGTACCATGTTTTCTTTCATTGCTTTATTGTGTGTTTAGTAATATGGTTTCCTGCGTACACCGCTCGCCTCCCCTTGTGCGAAAGCGGCCCGGGTGCGAAGCAACGCGGGATACTTCCGAAAAAGGAGATCGAACAGTGTGACAAAGATAGGAAATATATTGCGATTAAAGCCATAAAATCGCAATTAAATAGCCGGAATGTGCCGTAAAGTCCTTTTTTTCAGCCGCTGCGCCGCTGCCGGAGGTATCCCGGGAGGGGGCGCTCCGCCCCGCAGCGCTCTGTCCGGGATCAGCGGATCGAATTCATGCGGATGCTCGCCTTGACGAGCGCCAGCGCCCGGATGCGGTCGATGGCCACCTCCTTGTCGGCATGGTGGGGGTTCTGGCTGACGAGCTTCACGTGGCCTTCGCGTTCGGACTTCTGGATGTATTTCACGGTAATGTACTCTTCGCCGTCGAGGTCGATCGAGAGCAGGTACATGTCGCCCCAGAAGATGTCGGCTATGTCCTTGAGCTGCTTGTAGAGGACGATGTCGCCGCTTTTCAGCAGCGGATACATCGAGTCGCCGACGATGTAGATCGCGCCGTCGCATTTGGGCAGGTTGGGGATGTGGATGAAATTGACCGGACGCATCTGCGCCGTGTCGGAAAAGAGGGGAACCAGTCCTGCGGTCCCTTCGACCGAATAGAGCGGGACGCTCTGCAGCGGAAGCGAATTGTCGGTGCGGTGGAGGTAGGCGGTGAAATCGGGTTTCGCGTTGAACATTTCGCCGCTTCCCTCGTCGAGCCAGTCCGGATTGACGTTCAATTCTTGAACCAGGATGTTCTTGTTGCGCGACGAGAGGGCCGCCTTGCCCGTCTCGATCATGGACAGGGCCGCTTTCCCGATCCCCAGCCGATGAGCTAACTGTTCCTGCGTCAGCCCCATTGATTTTCGCAATAATTTTAACCGATTTCCCGTCATGTCGTATCAGAAACAATGATGATAATTGTACTTTCGTGTCGTTTAAAATTCAATATTTGAATATATATTTGCACTGCAAAGTTAAACAATTTATTTTTATAATACAAAAAGATTCTCTATGACGATTTATCCCGTTATTCCCGATCTGTATCGTACGGCAGCCCGTCTGCTGCTGGAGCGGATCGGTTCCCTGAATTATTTCTCGGGCACGGTCTGTTTCGACTACGGTTCGCAGGCGTGTCGGCTGGTGGCCTCGATCGTGGTCTATCGCTCCGTCGAGCGGTCGCCCGAGGGGACGGAGGAGCGGATCGACGACCTGGTGCCCGTCTGGTGGGAGTTTCATACGTGCGACGAATCGGGTGAGCGCTGCAACGATTTTTCGTTCGGCGAACTGAAACGCTATATGCTGTGACGACGCACCGCTGCACCCGGCGTGTCGGGGCGGCGGAGCCTTACCCTAATTATATAATAAAATTACGATATGAATCGAGAAATCGCTGCTTTTCCGCGGTGCGGTTCGCCCGAGCCGGGGAATCCCGCCGCACCTTCGCTGCTTCGGTTCGCGACGGAGGTCTATCCCTTTCTGACTCCGGAGCGGTTTCACTGTGCCTACTACCGGGTGCTCGAAGCCTTCGCGACGGGACGCGTGCGCAGGCTCATCGTGACCATGCCGCCCCAGCACGGCAAGAGCGTGGGCGCATCGACGCTGCTGCCGGCCTATCTGCTGGGGCTGGATCCCGACCGCCGGATCGCGATCGCCTCCTACTCCGCGTCGCTCGCCTCGCGCTTCAACCGCCGGGTGCAGCGGATCATCGACTCGCCCGAGTATGCGGCGCTCTTTCCCGAAACGACGATCAAGCGGGGAGCCAAGCCTGCCGAGTATCTGCGCACGGCCGACGAGGTGGAGATCGTCGGCCGCCGGGGCGGGCTGCTTTCTGTCGGCCGCGAGGGGGCGCTGACCGGCAATCGGGTGGACTGCTTCATCCTCGACGATCTCTACAAGGATGCGATGGAGGCCGATTCGCCCGTGGTGCGCGGGAACTGCTGGGAGTGGTACACCTCGGTGGTCCGCACGCGCCTGCACAACTATTCGGGCGAATTGATCGTCTTCACGCGCTGGCACGAGGAGGATCTGATCGGCATGATTTGCCGCCGCGAGCCGGTCGCCGCGCTGACCCGCTGGGAGCAGCTCGACGATTGGCCTGCCGATCGGTGGCTCCACCTCAATTTCGAGGCGCTCAAGTGCGGCGCTCCCTCCGAGATCGATCCCCGGCTGCCGGGCGAGGCGCTCTGGGAGGAGCTGCACGGCGCGGCCCTGCTGGAGGGCAAGCGGCGGCTCGATCCGCTGCGCTTCGAGTGTATGTATCAGGGCCGTCCCGCCGCCCGCGAGGGGCTGCTCTACGGCGACGGATTCGCCCTTTACGACGAGCTGCCGCGGGAGATCGTGCGCCGCGCCAATTACACCGATACGGCCGATACGGGCGATGACTTCCTCTGCTCGCTCTGCTATGCGGTCGATGCCGACGGGGCGATTTACGTGACCGATGCGGTCTATTCCCGCGAACCGATGGAGCGGACCGAGGGGATGGTCGGGGAGATGCTGCTGCGTGCGGGGGTGCGCTCGGCGCTCGTCGAGAGCAACAACGGAGGGCGGGGTTTCGCCCGTGCCGTGCAGCGGCTCGCGCCCGGCGTGCGCGTGGGGTGGTTCCATCAGTCGGGCAACAAGGAGGCGCGCATTCTGTCGCATGCCGCGACGGTGCTCCACTGCCTGCGGTTTCCCCGCGACTGGGCGCAGCGCTGGCCCGAGCTGTACGCCCATCTGGGAGGTTATCGCCGCAGGTTCCGCGCGAATCGCTGGCACGACGCTCCCGATGTGCTTACCGGCATTGTCGAGCAGGAGTCCGATGCCCGCGGCTCCCGGATCCGGCGGATCCGCTTCCTGTAGCGGGAGAAGCGCCGGGAGGGGCTGCGCCGCCGTGAAAGAAACCGACCCCGTATTTCCAGCGAAATACGGGGTCGGTCGTGTCCGGAAGTGTCGTGCCGCGGCTATCGCTGCATCGCGGCGGCCACCTCTTCGGCGCGGCGCAGCGCAGCGTTGATGTTGGGGCAGATGTTCTCTTCGCCCAGCAGCGTGTAGAATCCCGCTTTTCTGAGTGCGTTGTGCACCTGCGGATTGACACCCGAGAGGATGATGCGCGTATCCTCTTTCTGCGACATGCGGCAGAGGTTGGTGAGGTTGTGTATGCCCGTCGAGTCGATGAAAGGCACCCGGCGCATGCGGATGATCCTTACGCGGGGCCGGTCGGCGATCTGCACCATCTGCTCCTCGAACTTGTTGGCGATGCCGAAGAAGTAGGGACCGTTGATCTCATAGACCTCCACCCCTTTGGGGATCGCGAGGTGCTCCTCGTGCGATTCGAGGTCCGACTCCTTGCTGGGGTCGATCTCGTCTTTGATGACCGAGATGTCGGTGGTCTCCGTCACGCGCTTCATGAAGAGCAGGCAGGCGATCACGAGTCCCACCTCGATGGCCACCGTCAGGTCGATGATGACCGTGAGCAGGAACGTGATGACGAGCACCGCGATGTCGGATGCCGGGTTTTTCATCAGCGCCCGGAAGGTGCGCCATTCGCTCATGTTGTAGGAGACGATTACCAGCACGCCCGCCAGGCAGGCCATCGGGATGTATTTGGCCAGCGGCATGAGGAAGAGGAAGATCAGCAGCAGCACGACGGCGTGGATGATGCCCGCCACCGGGGTGCGGCCGCCGTTGTTGATGTTGGTCATCGTGCGGGCGATGGCTCCGGTGGCGGGGATGCCGCCGAACAGGGGTGTGACGATGTTGGCCACGCCCTGGGCCATCAGCTCCTGGTTGGAGTCGTGCTTGTCGCCGATCACGCCGTCGGCCACCGTCGCCGAGAGCAGCGACTCGATGGCGCCCAGCACCGCGATGGTCAGCGCCGCGGGCAGCAGCCCCTTCAGTCCGGCCCACGAGAAGGCGGGGATCACGGCATCGGGCAGGTGGGAGTCGATCGTGAAGCGGTCGCCGATGGTCTCCACCGAGTCGATCCCGCCGTAGCGCTTCATCAGCCAGACGGCCGCCGTCATCACGATGATGGCGATGAGCGATCCGGGAATTTTCTTCGAGAAGCGGGGCGTGAGCGCGATGATCGCCACGCTCGCCACGCCCACGAGCGTGGACCAGAGGTCGATCGTGCCGAAGCTGTGGAAATAGACGGCCCACTTGCCGAGGAAGTCGCCCGGCATGTCGGGGGTGGTCAGGCCGAAGAGGTCCTTGATCTGGGTGGTGAAGATCGTCACGGCGATACCGCTCGTGAAGCCGACGACGATCGGGTAGGGGATGTACTTGATGATGGTGCCCAGGCGGAAGACACCCAGCAGGATCAGGAAGACACCCGCCATGATCGTCGCGAGGGTCAGCCCCTCGATGCCGTACTGCTGGATGATGCCGTAAACGATCACGATGAATGCGCCGGTGGGGCCGCCGATCTGTACGCGGCTGCCGCCCAGCGCCGAGACCAGGAAGCCGGCGATGATGGCCGTGATGATGCCTTTCTCGGGGCTGACGCCCGAGGCGATGCCGAAGGCGATGGCCAGCGGCAGGGCCACGATGCCGACGATGATGCCGGCCATCAGGTCGGCCATGAACTTCTCCCGGTCGTAGTTGCGGAGCGTAGAGAAGAGTTTGGGGGTAAATCGGTTCATCTCTTTAGTTTGAGTTTTTTAGGGTTCTTCGTCTCTCTGTCGTTTCTGCGCCCCGGCATGGTCGGACTCCGGCGCTGCGCCTCGTGCGGGCGAAAGCCGTCGGTTGTTCCGCAGGATTGTCTGCTTCGGCATCGGGCGCGCAGGCCCGGTCGGAAGCGCCGCTCTTTCCGGTGCGCTCTTCGGCGCGGGGCGAAAACGGGCCGCAAAGGTAGTCATTCTTTTCCCGAAATGTTCGTTTCGCGCCGTTTTTCTTGCCCGGCGGCATACTATTTCCCGGGAGCGGAGCGTTTTCATTGAACCGGCGGCCGGGATCCTGTCCGGGGCGGCGGGAGGGCGTGCGTCGTACGAATCGCCGCGCGCGGCCGACGCGTCGGAGCTGCGGTCCGGAAAAAATGTCGGAAAAAGGAGAGCGGACATACCGCACGGTGTCTTTCGTCCGTTTTTATTGTAGAAAAAGTCCGTTTCGTGGAGCGGGCGGGGCCGGAATCTCTTCGGAAGGCGTTTCCGGTGCGTTTTTTCGATGAAATATATCGCTTTGATTCGCAATCCGTTCGCGAAGCCCCCCCCCTCGCCGGAAAAATTATTTTCCGAATTTTTTGCCCTCCGCCGTTTTTTTCGTATGTTTGTACGGGATAAAGAGATGAAAACGGTAGCGATTAACGCCGAGATGCAGCGAACGTGCGGGGCGGAGACGGAGAGTCTTCCCCCTCTTCGTCGTATTCGGATCGGCGGTCGGATGCCCGGTTTTCCGATGCGCGGAACGGCGGAAAGGCCGGCGGCATCGCACAGGACCCGAAACCTTAAACTTTATTAATACTTTAAACGATGTTCAAACTCAAAAATTTATTCATCTTGGCATGCGCCGCTC
>JAIEHQ010000142.1 GCA_029065825.1 Alistipes sp. | reverse complement strand
GTGCGCGCAATTTCCCCGGGCTATGCCCCTAGGAAAAGGGGCGGAGTGTATCCCGTACACTCCGCGCCTTGTTCCGCTCCCCGGGAAACGGCGGATCCGCCTCGCGGCCGCATTCTTCCCGCGGGAAAACTCCACCGTCCCCTATTTGGCACCGACGGCCTTCGCCCAGGCGGTTTCGAGGAACGCCTCGTGAATCTGCGGATCGGCCGCCTGCTCGACATGGCAGGTAACTCCGCAGCTGCGCGGCAGCGACACGTCGCCCGCAACGCCGTAGTCGGTAAAGAAGGTCGGGGTGTGGTCGGTATAGACGACCGCTTCGCGCAGCGCAGCCCGGAACGCAGCGAGCAGCGTCTGGTCGGCGGTCAGCGCCTCGGCATACTGCTCCAGATCGAAATAAAGGTGCGTCGTGAAGCCCTCGTAGGCCTGAATCTTCGTCGCATCGACCAAACGCCCCTCGGCAGCGACGAGCAGCGGGCCGAAGGTCTGCGCCAGCCGGTCGAGTTTCGAACAATCGACCAGTGCGATCGTACCCGACGTGGTGCGGAAGAAGTCCATGAACGCGCGGCACGACTCGACCAGCCCGTGATCGGCCCGGAAGAGCAGCGGCAGGATCTCCTTGTAGGGGAATCCCGCACCGAGCACCTCGGCAGGCGAGGCGACGATGTAGTCGGCCGTCTCACGCAGGTCGTAAAGCGCCTCGACGGACGACATGAAGCAGGCATCGAACAGAATATAGTCGAACGAGAAGCCGCTCAGCGCCCGGACCAGATCGGGGATCTCCATGCAGTCGAAACCGTCCTGCCCGAAGAAGTTCGGACGCATCTCCGCCTCCGACAGGAAACCGCCCTGCATGCGGGCCATATAGCGGTCGAACTCCTCGGAGGGAACCCATCCGCCGCCGTGCGAGGAGAGGATGAGGCCGTAGCTCTCCGATGCGAACTCCTGACGCACCAGATCGAGCACCCCGGCCATGAACTCGGGATCGACCGAGGAGGTTTTCGCCGGCACGTAGCTCTGAATCAGCCGCTGTTTGGTCATTCCGTCCTCGACGACCAGTTCGGTCAGCCGGGCGTAGTTGCCCCGATCGTAATAGAGCGCCACGTGGCACCCCTCCGGCACCCGGTCGATGACCGACATGATTCGGCTGAGGTTGGCATCCAGGAAGGTCTCCAGCCCGCAATCGCCCATCATGTAGATTATCAACGTATGATCCTGCGCCGGTTCTCCGGCGCCGGGCACCGGCTCGTCGCTGGCGCATCCGGAAAACAACGCGACCGCCGTCGCAAAAAGGAAGCAAGCAATTTTTCTCATAGAGGTTTGGTTTTATGGCGACGGACCGACCCGTCGTTTACAAATATAAACATTTTTTTCGACAAACAAAACACACCGGAGCCGACCCTCCGCCCGCAATGCCTCCGCCCCCGCGTCCGGACACCTCCGGCAGCACAGGGAATCCGCCGCCATACACGCCCTGCCGCCACCCGGCGCGAGCGGCCGTGGGAACGAACGCGAAAATACCATATATTATAGCAATCGGTTCCGTGCGATATTTTTTTCCAAAAAACACCCCCGAAAAAATAGGATGAATCGATTTTTTTACTATCTTGCTAACGAGAAATTCTCCCGAAGGACCGAATCGCAGCCCGTCGATCGTTCAAAAAAAAAGCGAACGGGAAATTATTTTGATAAAATTTAAATTTAATATTCACTATTAACGAACACTTTATGAAACATCTCAACCTTTTCTCCCTGTTTATGGCGTTCGCAACGCTCTCGCTGCTCGCCCCGTCCTGCTCGGACACCAAGGAGGAGCCCCTTCCCGACATGCTTCCCTCCGTGACGCTGGCCGCAGGCACCGCCACCGGAACGACCCTCAGCGTTACGGTAACGCCCGCCAACGCCGACCGGTGCGTGGTCAAAGCCTTCGGAAAGGAGCAGGCGCTTCCTGCTGCCGAGAGCCTGCTGATCGACGATGAGGCCACTGCGGCCGACCCCGCGAAAGGCGGCACCGTCGTGCTCGAAAACCTCGCGCCCGACACCGAATACATCATCCTGGCCGCTGTCCTGGGCTACGATCAGACCGCTCTCTCGTCTCCCCTGTCGATGCGCACCCTGACCGCCGCCGACACGCCGACACCCACACCCACTCCGATCGAGATCACGTTCAGCGAATCGTGGAAAGAGCGCACGGCCGAAGGCAGCTGGGTCGTCAGCTTCTACGACGGCAGCTACATCGACAACACCGCCACCCACGAACTCATCATCGACTTCCGCAACAGTCCCGCCACGAACTACCTCCCGGCCGGAACCTACAAGAGCGGCAAGAGCGGTTCGGAGATTTTCCACTCGGATTACTCCTACCTCCGGTTCCGGAAGGAGAACGGCGCGCCCTGGAAGAACATCACGGACGGCGAGATCGTCGTGGAGATTCCCGAAGGCAACACCTACCGCATCGCGATGGACGTTACGCTGAGCGACGGCCGCAAGCTGAAGGCCGAGTACGAAGGCGAGATCAGCGGCATGACGGTGGTCGAGAACAGAGAGGACTACGAGTTCGCGCTCACCGCCGCCAGCCGCACGGAGAAGAACGGACAGATCGCCGGCGAATACCTCATCACCCTCAACGACTCTCCGGTCTGGAAGCACGAAATGAGCCTCGACTTCTACGCCGACCCCGCATCGGAGTCGCTGCCCGAAGGCACCTACACGTTGGGCGAAACGACCTCCGCCGGCACGCTCGGCCAAAGCGGCTCCTCGCTCGGTGTCTATAATTCGGGCGACATGACCGGCGGCTACAAGTTCTCGTCGGGCACGGTCGTCGTGACCAAAGAGGGCGACACCTACACCTTCGCGATCGAGCTGACCAGCGACGACTGCCCCCGCAAATTCGTCGGCACCTTCTCGGGCGGGATCGGCAACATGGACCTTGCAAACTAATTCCACACACAAAAACTTATTATCATGATGAAATTCGAAAAATTCCTGAAGGCGGGTGCCTTCCTCCTTTCGGCTGCCGCACTGTTCGCACTTCCGGCCTGCAGCAACGATAACGAAAAGCCCATTGATGGCGACGATACTTACGAGGGTATCCATGTCGATTATCTGGTCGAAGCCTTCTACAGCACCGACACCGACGCGACGCTGGGCAACTACACCATCGTGGTCGGCAATGCGATCCCCGGAAACGACGGCTACCCGGCCAACGACGGCGAAATCCAGTTCCAGCTGGACTTCTACGCCGCACCCGACAAAGATCCGATGAACGCCGTGCTGCCCTCGGCGACCTACCAGCCGGCCGACCATGCGGAGCAGCTGACCTTCAACCGCAGCACCTCGATAATGTATCTCCGCGCGGAGGGCGAGTTGCACACGGCACCGATCGTCACCGGCGAAATCGCCGTCAGCCGCGAAGGCAACATCTACACCATCCACATGAAATGCGGTCTGCTCAGCGGCGAGACGTTCGATGCCCGCTACAAGGGTACGATCCAGTTTACCGAGACCCACACCTCCACGCAGGAGCGCTTTACCGAGCCGCAGGACGTAACGCTGGACCTGGCTCAGGGACGCTACTACGGCAACTGGTTCTACCCCCATGCCGACGACATGTCGCTGGAGTTCTTCCTGGGCGATTTCGATCAGGAGAACCGCTTCGTGAACGGATACTATTTCCGCACCGAGTTCTGGATGCCCAAAGTAGAGAACCCCACCCGTGAGACCGAGGTCATCATCACCGAGGGCGAATACACGATCATCCGCCAGCATCTGTCCACCCAGCAGCAGCTTCCCATGCGCTTTACCGAGGGCGAGTACACCGACTTCATGGGCATGAAGCTCAACACGGGCACCCACCTGCTGTATGTCGATGGACAGACCGGCAAAAACAAGGTCGCATTCATCAAGGAGGGCACCATCAACGTAACGCGCAGCGGCAAGACCTACAAGTTCGACTGCGACATGGTCAGCGAAGAGGGAGTTTCGATCAAGGTATCCTACGAGGGCGGAGTGACCATCGGCAACTTCGTCGATAACTCGCAGGAGCCCGAGCGTCCGATGAGCAGCCTGACCGCCGATCATAAGCTCTCGTTCCACGAGAACCTGACCGCCGAGTTCTACAATCTGGGCGAGTACCTCATTCCGGGTCTCAACTCGTGGATGTTCCTCCTTACCGCAGTCGAGGATCCGACCGACGAGAACTCCCCGCTGGTGGGCGACATGATTACCGGCGAGTTCCTCGCCTCGGCCGCCGACGGCCTGACGCTGGTTCCCGGCACCTACACCATCAGCAAGGAGCTGAAGCCTTTCACGCTGCACCCGGGCTACATGCCCTACGGCAGTACCGAGGTCGGCTACACCTGGTACGGCGACATGTCGAGCGTCGATGCCACCGGCGCGGCTTCGATCCTGGCCCCGATCAACGAAGGCACGATGACCGTAACCAAGGAGGGCGACGAGTACAAGTTCGTCTTCGACTTCGAGGACGATGCCGCCCCGAGCCACACCATTACCGGCGAATGGACCGGCAAAGTCAATATTTACGACTTCAGCCAGCATGCGGTTTCCGCAAAACTGAACCGCGTATCGGCCGCTCTGAACCGCTAAATCTGCGGCGACGACACGAAAAAAGAACACTCCGGGGATCCGAATCCCCGGAGTGTTCTTTTTTCATCTTCCGCTCCGCCCGGACCCAAGGCGGCCGCCTACCTGCCGGCGAAGGGATCCTCCGCACCGACCACCGCCGTCACGAGCTCCTCGCGGCGGAGATAACGCTCGGCGAGCCGCTGCACCTCGGCGGGAGTGATCTCCCGTATCGCCCGCATGTTGCGCTCGATCGCGTCGTTGTCGGTGCCGCACAGCAGATTCTCGATCGTCACGTCGGCAATGCCGAACGGCCCGTCGAGAATGCGCATCATCTCGCCCGTCATGATGTTCTTGACCAGCTGCAGCTCCTCGTCGGAGAGGGGTTCGCGCCGCAGCCGCTCGATCTCGAAGTAACATTCGTCGAGCGCCGCAGCGGTCTCCTCGGCCCCTACCTGCGCGGCGATGGCCAGATAACCCGCCTGCTCGAAATTGATCATCGCGGCACCGACACCGTAGGTGTAGCCGTGCACCTCGCGCAGGTTGTGCATCAGGCGCGAGCCGAAGTAGCCGCCCAGCACGGTGGCCACCACCTGCATACCGACGAAATCGGGGTGGGTGCGCGGAAAGAGCAGCCGCCCGATGCGCAGCGAAGACTGCACCGCATCGGCCCGGCGCACGAAACGATAGGATTCGCTGCTCGGAGCGGGAAAACGCACCTCGGCGGGAGCGCCGCTGCGGGGAAGAGCCTCGCCGAGCGCAGCGATGCCCCGCAGCTCCTCCTCCCCGACACGGCCGCTGCATACGATCAGGCAGTTCTCGGCGGTGTAGAGCCGACGGTAAAGCTCCACCAGATCGCTGCGGCGCAGCGTGTCGTAGTCGCTCTCGGGATAAGTGACGCCATAAGGATGCTCCGGCCCGAAGAGCGCCCCGGCGAAGAGTTCGCGCACGAGGGTATCGACCTTCCGCCGTTCGATCTCCAGCGCCTGCTTGCGCTTCCCGCAGTAGGCGGCCAGCTCCTCCTCGGGGAAAAGGGGATGGAGCACGATCTGCCGCGCCGCCTCGAGCGTCGGAGCGAACTACTTCGACAGGGAGCTAAAGCTGATATCTACGTAGTCGCGATCGATGTTCACTTCGAAATAGGAGCCGTAGAAGTCGAGCCGTTCGGCGATCTGCCGGGCCGTCATGTCGCGGGAGCCTTCGCTCAGCATGTTGGCCGTCGCCGAGGCGGAGAAAGGATGCCGCTGGAGCGACGTGCCGGCGCGGAAGACCAGCGTGAAGCGCAGGACCTCGAAATCATCCGAGGAGATGACATAAAGCGGCGTGCCGTTGGCGAGCAGATGGCGCTCGGCACGGGGCGCATCGATCCGGGAGGGAATTACGAGCGATGGAGGATTCATTGTTTTGCACGGTAAATCAGGGTGGAACAATTTTCTGAACGGAACGTCCGGCGGCTGAAGTCGATGATCCGGTCGGGAGTCTGGCTGCGGTAGATTTCCACCTCGCGGTTGATCAGCGGCAGATCGCCGAGCATACGGTAGAATCCGAGGTTCATCGCCTTGTTCATCACGTTGATCTCGCCGAACAGGGTGTTGGCCTCGAACTTGTTCTTGATCTTCTCCAGCTCGCAGGCCCCGGCCTCTTCGGTCTGCAACAGCCGGATCTCCTCCCACAGCGCCTCCTCGGCCTGCGCGACGCTCGTTCCCGGCAACAGGCGGGCCGTAAAGACGAACAATCCGGGATCGACATCGCCCGTGACGTAGGCATTGACACCGCCCAGCAGCTTGCGCTCACGCACCAGACGCTGGTAGAGCCGCCCCGACTCGCCCCCGGCCAGCAGGTCGGAGGTCATGTCGCCCAGGAAGAAGTCCGCCGAGGTGCGCCCGGCGATATGAAAGGCCAGCGCAAGAGTCGTGGCCGGCACGTCGCGCTCGACCTCCTGCCGGCGCGCTTCGGTCTGGAGCGGCTCTGCGGGGATCGGCTCGTCCGGCTGCGGCGCATCGGGAATCGCCCCGAACCACTTCTCGGCCAGGTCGATCATCCGCTCCTCATCCAGGTCGGCCGAAAGCGAAAGGATCGCGTTCGAGGGACGGTAGTGGCGGCGATAGAAGTCGCGCACCTCCGCGAGCGAGGCCGCGGCGATGTGGTCGGGTGTCAGTCCGATGGTGGCCCAACGGTAGGGATGCTCCCGGTAGGCCAGCGCGCGCAGCAGCATCAGCAGATCGCCGTAGGGCTGATTGAGGTAGCGCTGCCGGAACTCCTCGATGACCACCCGCTTCTCGGTCTCGAGACTCTGCGGCGAGAGGTCGAGTCCCGTCATGCGGTCGCTCTCGAGCCAGAGTGCCGTCTCGACATTGGCCTTCGGGAGGGTCATGTAAAAATCGGTGTAGTCGTTGTTGGTAAAGGCGTTGTTCTCGCCGCACGCCCGCTGCACGGGCGTGTCGAAATCGGGAACGGCAGCCGTCCCGCGGAACATCAGATGCTCGAACAGATGGGCGAACCCCGTGCGTTCGGGGTTCTCGTTGCGCGCGCCGACCTTATAAAGAAGGTTCACGGCCGCCAACTCGGAGGCCCGGTCGCGGTTCACGACCACCTCCAGTCCGTTGGACAAGGTACGGGTTTTATAAGAAATCACGTGGAACGAAATTTTTTTCAAAGGTACTATTTTCCCCGCAAAAAACGTGCACGACTACACGAGTCCCGTTTCCGCTTGTTTTTGAAGCAGTTCGCGGGGAATCCCCTGATTGTGTTATTTTTATAACATTCAAATTGAGCGGATAATGTACGATTCCGCTCCGAAAATGGAGGATTTTTCGTTTAGAATCGTTAATTTTGCGCCGATTTATTACCGAACAGACAATCTAAAACTCAATAAGAGATGGCAGAGAAGAAATTCATCACATGCGATGGTAATTACGCGGCGGCTCACGTGGCTTACATGTTTTCGGAGGTTGCGGCGATTTACCCCATTACCCCCTCTTCGACTATGGCGGAACTCGTGGACGAGTGGGCCGCCCAGGGTCGTAAAAATATTTTCGGCGAACCGGTCCGCGTCGTCGAGATGCAGTCCGAGGCCGGCGCTGCGGGTGCCGTGCACGGCTCGCTGCAGAGCGGAGCGCTGACCACCACCTTTACCGCTTCCCAGGGATTGCTGCTGATGATCCCCAACATGTATAAGATCGCCGGCGAACTGCTGCCGGGCGTATTCCACGTCTCGGCCCGCGCCCTGGCCGCACAGTCGCTCTCGATTTTCGGCGACCACCAGGATGTCATGGCCGCACGCCAGACCGGTTTCGCCATGCTGGCGACCTCGTCGGTGCAGGAGGTGATGGACCTCGCGGGCGTGGCCCACGTGGTAGCGCTCAAGGCACGCGTGCCGTTCGTCCACTTCTTCGACGGCTTCCGCACCTCGCACGAGATCCAGAAGATCGAACTCATCGACGAAGCGTCGCTCACGGCCATGTTCGACCGCGAGGCCCTCAAGGCGTTCCGCGCCGGTGCGCTCAACCCGGCCCACCCCGTAACGCGCGGCACGGCCCAGAACCCCGACATCTACTTCCAGACCCGCGAAGCATCGAACAAGTTCTACGAGGCGATCCCCGACATGGTGGCCGAGGCGATGGAGCGCATCTCCGCGATCACGGGCCGCACCTACAAGCCCTTCACCTACTACGGCGCGGCCGATGCCGAGCACGTGGTCATCGCGCTGGGTTCGGTTACCGAGACCCTCAAGGAGACGGTCGATTACCTGAACGCCCGGGGCGAGAAGACGGGTGTCGTGACCGTACACCTCTACCGCCCCTTCTCGGTCAAGTACCTGACCGCCGTCCTGCCCGAAACGGTCAAGCGCATCTGCGTGCTCGACCGCACCAAGGAGCCGGGAGCCAACGGCGATCCGCTCTACCTGGACGTAGTGGAGGCTTTCGCCAACTGCAAGAGCATCCCCTGCGAGCGCAAGCCGCTCATCATCGGCGGCCGCTACGGTCTCTCGTCGAAAGACACCACGCCCGCCCAGATGCTGGCCGTCTTCGCCAACCTGAAGGCCGGCGAGCCCAAGAACCAGTTCACGGTGGGCATCGTCGATGACGTGACGTTCCGTTCGCTGCCCGTCGGCGAGGAGATCTCGCTGGCCAAGGCCGGCACCTTCGAGGCACTCTTCTTCGGTCTGGGCGCCGACGGTACGGTGGGTGCCAACAAGAACTCGATCAAGATCATCGGCGGCACGACCGACAAATACTGCCAGGCCTACTTCTCCTACGACTCGAAGAAGTCGGGCGGCTACACCTCGTCGCACCTGCGCTTCGGCGACAAGCCCATCACGTCGCCCTACCTGGTAACCACCCCCGACTTCGTGGCCTGCCACGTCCCCTCCTACGTGGACAAGTACGACGTGCTGAAGGGACTCAAGCCGGGCGGCTCGTTCCTGCTGAACTCGGTGCACGATGCCGAGACCACCTGCCGCACGCTGCCCGACCACATGAAGGTATATCTGGCCAAGAACAAGATCAACTTCTACATCATCAACGCCACGAAGATCGCCGCCGAACTGGGTCTGGGATCGCGCACCAACACGATCATGCAGTCGGCATTCTTCAAGATCGCCGAGGTCATTCCCTTCGAGAAGGCAGTCGAGGAGATGAAGAAGGCCATCTACAAGACCTACGGCCGCAAGGGCGAGGAGATCGTGAACATGAACTACGCCGCCGTCGATGCCGGAGGTGCCGCCGTCGAGAAGGTGGAGGTGCCGGCCGAGTGGGCCTCGATCGTCGAGAAGTCTGCCGAGCACGGCGTGGACATGACGCGTCCGGAGTTCGTCCGCAACATCGTCGATCCGATCAATGCACTGAAGGGCGACCAGCTGCCCGTTTCGGCTTTCAACGGCCGTGAGGACGGCACCTGGGACAACGGCACGGCCGCCTGGGAGAAGCGCGGCATCGCCGTGAGCGTCCCCGAATGGCAGATCGCCAACTGCATCCAGTGCAACCAGTGCGCCTACGTCTGCCCCCACGCCGTGATCCGCCCCTTCCTGGCGACGGACGAGGAGGCTGCCGCTTCGGGCCTGGAGTGGAAGCAGGGCATGGGCGAGACGAAGGAGTACAAGTTCCGCATCCAGCTCTCGCCGCTCGACTGTACGGGCTGCAACAACTGCGTGGATGTCTGCCCGGCCAAGGAGAAGGCCCTCGTGATGAAACCGCTGGAGAGCCAGATGGAGCAGCAGAAGAACTGGAACTACGTCACGAAGAACATCGGTTACAAGAAGGTGGTCGATAAGACCAAGTCGGTCAAGAACCTCCAGTTCGAGCAGCCGCTCTTCGAGTTCTCGGGTGCCTGCGCCGGCTGCGGCGAAACGCCCTACATCAAGGCTGTGAGCCAGCTCTTCGGCGACCGCATGATGGTGGCCAACGCAACGGGCTGCACCTCGATCTACAGCGGTTCGGCTCCCTCGACCCCCTACTGCAAGAACGCCGAGGGACGCGGTCCGGCCTGGGCCAACTCGCTCTTCGAGGACAACGCCGAATTCGGTCTGGGCATGTACGTCGGTGCCGAAAAACTGCGCGACCGCATCCAGATGCTCATGGAAGAGGCGATCGCCGGCTGCCAGCGCTGCTCGGAGGAGCTGAAGAGCGCCATGCGCGAATGGATCGAGGCACGCACCTCGTCGGCCCGCTCGATGGAGGCGGCCGCACGTCTCGTCCCGATGATGGAGGCCTGCGGCTGCGACTACTGCCGCCAGATCCTCGAACTCAAGGACTTCCTCGTCAAGCAGTCGCAGTGGATCGTCGGCGGCGACGGCTGGGCCTACGACATCGGCTTCGGCGGCGTGGACCACGTGCTGGCTTCGGGTCTGGACGTGAACATTCTGGTACTCGACACGGAGGTTTACTCCAACACGGGCGGCCAGTCGTCGAAATCGACCCCGACGGGTGCCGTCGCCAAGTTCGCATCGTCGGGCAAGCGCATCCGCAAGAAGGACCTCGGCGCGATCGCGATGACTTACGGCTACGTCTATGTGGCCCAGGTGTCGATCGGCGCATCGCAGGCCCAGCTCTTCAACGTGCTCAAGGAGGCGGAGGCCTACCCCGGTCCGTCGCTCGTGATCGCCTATGCCCCCTGCATCAACCACGGCATCAAGGGCGGCATGACCCGCACGCAGACCATCGGCAAGCAGGCCGTCGAGTGCGGTTACTGGCACCTGTGGCACTACAACCCCGCACTGGAGGCCGAGGGCAAGAATCCGTTCGTGCTCGACTCGAAAGAGCCCGACTGGTCGAAGTTCCGCGACTTCCTGCTCAAGGAGGTGCGCTACTCGTCGCTCAAGGGCGTGTCGCCCGACGACGCGGAGGCACTCTACCAGGCGGCCGAGGAGAACGCCAAGTGGCGTTACAACGGCTACGTGCGCCGCACCAAGATCGAATATTAGCATCCCGGGCAGCAAGGGCCGCCCGACAAGGGCGGCCCCGAAAGCCTGACAGAGATCCGCCGCGCAAGACGGGACGCACCGTTCGTTTTGCAAGGTCATTCCATAAAAGAGGCAACGGCTTGAAAACCGTTGCCTCTTTTATTTTGCTTTGCACGCAATCGCGCCGCCCCGGCCTCTCGCCGCCATCGCTCCCGGCACTCCGCCCGGTCCGGCCTCCTGCGGCAGCAACGCAGGCTTTCCCGGCAAACTGTTTCGCAGCCGCCGCCCGGAATCCGACAGCCCGGACGAGCGGTTGGCACAATTCGTGTCCGGTAGCGGAAAGAATACGAATTTCCAAAAAAACCGACCATGAAACGACTTCTGCTTATCATCACGGCCCTATGCGGCGGCATCGCCGCTGCGGAGGCCTGCACGGGCATCGCACTGACGGCCCGGGACGGGAGCTATGTCCAAGCACGCACCATCGAATGGGCGGGCAGCGAACTGGCCAGCTACTGCGTCTTCATCCCGCGAGGCGAACGGATCGTCTCCCGCACGCCCGACAACGGCCGCGGCCTCGTCTTCACGGCCCGCTACGGAGTGGTGGGACTCTCCGTCGCCGCTCCGGAGTACATCGCCGAGGGGATCAACGAGGCGGGACTCTCCGCCGGACTCTTCTATTTCCCCGGCTACGGCAGCTACGCGGACTACGACCCTGCGCAGCGCGACGCGACGCTCCTCGACCTGCAGGCGGTCTCCTGGATGCTGGCCCGCTTCGCCACCATCGACGAAGTGAAGGAGGCCCTCTCCGGGGTCCGGATCGTCGGGGTCGATACCGACGGCATCCCCTCCATGCTCCACTGGCGGCTGGGCGAGCCGTCGGGCCGGCAGGCGGTTCTGGAGATCGTCGATGGCCAGCCCCATTTCTACGAGAACGAGGTGGGTGTCATAACCAACGCCCCCGGCTTCCCCTGGCAGGTAACCAACCTGAACAACTACGTCAATCTGCGGCCCGGATCGGCTCCGGCACAGCCGCTCGGAGCCGTCACGCTCCGGCAGTTCGGGGGCAACGGCGGCTTCCTGGGGCTGCCCGGCGACATGACCCCGCCGTCGCGCTTCGTGCGGGCCGCGCTCTTCCGTGCCTCGGCACCGCAGCAGGAGACGGCCTTCGGGACAGTTACCCAGTGTTTCCACCTGCTCAACAACTTCGATGTCCCCATCGGGATCGAGCATCCCCTCGGGATGGCACCCGACATTCCGAGCGCCACGCAGTGGACCTCGGCCATCGACCTGACGCACCGCCGCGTCTATTACAAGACCGCCTACAACAACACGATCCGCTGCATCGACCTGGCCGCGATCGACTTCGGCCGGATCAAATACCACCGCCAGCCGCTGGACCGGATCCGGGAGCAACCCGTGGAGATGGTGGTGCCCGAGTAGCCGCAGCCTGCCGGAATCACGCCGCCGCTCCGCCACCCGCACCGGATCCGCCCGCGGGATCGATCCCCATCAGCAGGGTCGGAACGAAAATCGCCCGACCGATCTTCTTGACACCGTTGGGAAGCAGCCGTCTCTATTTCATAATCGAAAAAGTCTTAAGTCAAGTCATACAGATGTAAATAACATTTACAAAGTTTACTCGACAAAAGAGAGACTGAGGCACGAACAGGCCCCGTCGCTGTGAAAAGCGACGGGGCCTGTTTTTCCGAAAAGAAGGCACTCCGTGCAGGCTGCACTCCCGCCTCGCATGCGCTCCCGGGAACCCGGCGGCAAGCCCGGCACCGATGCGTCAGAGAGCGGCTCCCGCGGCTTCGCAGACGAACCAGGGGTTCCGCAGGTCCTCCTTGTTGTAGGCGAGCGTCCCGTGTCCGGGCAGCGAGAGCGTTTGTCCGCCCGCCTCCTCAAGGATCAGCTCCCCGGCAGCCGTATCCCACTCGTAGGTCGGGGTGGTCCGCACGTAGCAATCGACCGTCCCTTCGGCCAGCAGGCAGAACTTATAGGAGCTGCCCTGCTGCATGACCTGCAGATCGGGACGGCTCCTGCGCAGCTCGTCGATGTAGGCATGCGTCTCCGGCGACTGGTGCGAACGCGACACCGCCACGCGGAACCGCTCGTGACGGGTCTCCGCCGACGGAAGCGGCCGCAGCCCCTCGGCGAGCTGTTCGTAGGTATAATCGGCTCCGGCATCGGGCACCACCTCCTCCTTGAGGAAAGCACCTCCGCCGCGCCAGGCGAGGTAGAGTTTCCGCAGGTAGGGCACATAGACTGCCGCCGCGACGCTGCGGTTGTTCTCCATCAAGGCGATATTGACCGTAAACTCGTTGTTGCCCTTGATGAACTCGACCGTTCCGTCCAGCGGATCGACCAACCAGAACAACTCCCAGTTGCAGCGCTCCTCGTAGCGCATCTCGCGCCCCTCCTCGCTCAGAATCGGGATACGCGTCGGCCCGAGGTAATTCTTGATCGTATCGTGGGCCCGCCGGTCGGCCACCGTAATGGGGGTTTTGTCGTTCTTGAGGCTCACCCCGTAATCCTCGGGACTGTCGTAAACCTGCATGATCGCGGCTCCGGCACGCACCGCCGCATTGATAAGATTCGGCAAAAGATAGATTTTCTGTTCGTTATCGAGCATGACTGATCCGTTTTTTTCTGTCCACAGGATAAAAGTACAATTTATATTCCGAACTGTGAAATTTTTCACACAAAAATAGAAATCATGCCGCCAGGCCCGACGGCACCGAAAGCCCCCAGACTCCGGGACGCTCCCGACAGAGCGCCCGGCCGCTACATGGCGCCGAACTCGGACTTGCGCCCCTCCGACGGAGAGTGGACCGAAATCGAGGCCAGCCAGGCAAACAGCCCCACCAGCAGCAGCACATCCAGCAGCATGAGCGTAAGCGGCCACCAGCCCAGGCACCAGGTCCAGACCGCCCCGACGAGTGCAACGGCGACAGACGCGCCGGCAGCCAGGGGAACGTAGCGCGAAGGGGCGAGAAAGAACAGACGCTCGTAGAGCGTGATCTTCGCATCGCGGTCGATCGCGCCCCAGGCCATCCGGTCGAATCCGCCGAACTCCATCACGGACTCGCGGGCATAGAGCTGCAACGGCTTGCCGACGATCGAGCGGACGAGCCGTATCGATCCGATCGGATACTCGGACAGCTCCATGATCAGCCGTTCGATGGCACGCGGCACCAGCCGCACGCGCCCTTCGATCGGCAGAATATAGTCGTACGTCGCCACCCGCACCGCGGCATTGGCCGAGAGCGACGAGAAGACCTCCATCTGATCGAGCAGCGTGAGCCGGTTGAACCCGCGCCGTTCCGAGCGGTAGAATCCCCGCACGCCCAGCGCCGCCTGCGATTCGAGCGGACGGTATTCCACACGCATCATCCGGTAGTGGCGCAGAATCTCCTGGAACAGCTCCGGCCGCGAACGGGAGTCCATTACCACGACCAGCTCGTAGCTGGGATACTCGACATCGAGCAGTTCGGAGATATGCCCGACCGACTCTATGTCGTAACAGACGGCCGAGACTCCGATGAAATCGGGGCTGTCGGCCAGCACTCCGTGCGTGCGCGAAAGCAACCGCCGCTTGCTGCGTCCCTGCAGCACACGATAAACCACCAGCATCACACAGCCGGCTACGGCCGCCGAGACCAGAAGCGCTCCTATATTGACCACCCAGTACATATTGTTCTATCCTACATTCAGTTTATAAGAATCGACCAACGAAACGTAATAGTCCCGTTCGTCATCGGGAATGAAGACCCGCAGCGCATGGACCGAATAGCCCTGACGCGCCATGTAGCGCAGCAGCGCCTTGCGCCAATCGGGCTTCATCTCGCTGATGAAGCGGGCCACCTCCTCGCGCGCCACGCTGCAGCGAAGCGCACAGAGGATGTAGAGCACGCCGGCCGACTCCTCGGGATTCTCCTTCGAGAGGATCTTCACCAGTTCGTCCTCCGCATCCGTCAGCCCGTAGTGCCACACCACCCCCATCGCGAGTTTCTGCAGGTTGCGGTTGGGCGAAGCGAACAGCGCCTGGTAATCGACCGGCAGCCCCCGATGACGCAGCCGCATGACCAGCTCGGCGAGTTCGAAATAGGAGATGTTGTCGGAGTAGTCCTCCAGCGCGGAGAAACGCTGCTCCTCCGCTTCGAAGGCCAGCCGCACGCTCATCGCGCAGAAGCGCACGTGGCGGTTGCGGTCGTGCAGGTAGCGTGCCGCCTCGCGGTAGCTCCGCACCCCGACGGGGATCTTCGAGAGCAGCTGCAGGTAATAGGCCCTGCGGTAACTCCTGCTCCAGCGCACACGCCGCCAGAGAAACTCCTCGAGGCCCAACTCGCGGACGATGCGGCGGATCGGCTCGGGATCGAGTCCGACGGTCGAATCCGCCAGGTCGGCGATGCACTCGGCGACGACCCGCCTGCCGCGACGCACGAAAAAATCCGCACCGGCAGCCTCCTCGTCGCCCGAGAAATAGACCCACAGCACGGAGTGGAGAAACTTGTTGCGTACCAACGCCTCCCGCCTGCGCCGATACGGAGCGCTCAGCAGCACGAGTGCCCACCAGCAGACGAGCACCAGCGAGAGCAGGGCGAGAAATCCGATGCCCCACGCCAGCAGACGACCCATCAGTTCCATCGGCTCAGTTCGTTTACGACCTTGCGGCGCAACCGGTGCAGGCTGACCGGCAAGGTCATGTATTGATTGACACCCAGCGTAAGCATCCTCCGGGAGACGTTCTCCGACTGCGCCCACGAAATGACGAAGACACGCGGCGACCGCCTCTTGTCGGCCCGCAAGGTCTCCATTACCTCGTGACGGCACATCTGAGCGGCGGTCCCCATGACGATTACCAGGTCGAACGCCTCGCGGCGGAAAAGCGCGAGCATCGTCTCCATGCGATCCGTACACTCGATATGCGCATCCAGATCATTCAGAGTAAATGCTACCGCTTTACGCAGGACGGCATCGTCCGACATAATCAAGATTCGATACATTATTGCATTGTTTCTGTTTGCTGTTCAAAAGTACATCGAAAAACATGCCAAACCAAACATACGCAAGAAAAAATCGGGGCAACGTTTGTTTGTCTCGGAATTATCCTTATCTTTGCATCTTGAAATTTATGTATCAACACATACAATTCACAAAATGTACGTTATAGTAGAGATTGCAGGTCAGCAATTCAAAGCTGAAAAAGGTCGGAAACTCTATGTTCACCGTCTTCCCGGCGAGGAGAACTCGTCGGTGAGTTTCGACAAGGTCCTGCTCGCAGACAACGACGGTCAGGTCAAGGTAGGCGCACCTGTTTTGGAAGGCGCCTCGGTAAAGTGCAAGATTCTGAAGCACCTGAAGGACGACAAGGTCCTCGTGTTCAAGAAGAAGCGCAGAACGGGCTATCAGAAGCAGAACGGTCATCGTCAGTATCTGAGCCAGGTTCTTGTAGAAGACATTGTTGCATAACCTTAAATTTAGAGAAACATGGCACACAAAAAAGGTGTAGGTAGTTCGAAGAACGGCCGTGAGTCGGAGAGCAAACGACTCGGCATCAAACTTTTCGGTGGTCAGTTCGCTAAAGCTGGCAACATCATCGTTCGCCAGAGAGGTACTGTCCACAACCCGGGCGAGAACGTCGGCATCGGCAAAGACCACACGCTGTTCGCACTCGTCGATGGTACGGTCTCCTTCTGCAAGAAGCGCGAAGGCAAATCGTATGTCAGCGTAACGCCGCTGAGCGAGTAATTCGCAGATACGAGAACGATTCTAATCGCGCGGGTCCCGCATGGAATTCCATGCGGGACCCGCTGTTTCCGGGAGCCTCCGGGGAGCGCTCGTGCGAAAAAATCCATTCGACTCGCCAGCACAGCCCAAGCCCCCCCCCTTCCGCCCGCGGCAATGGCGGGCTCGTGTGCGCGGCTGGCGCGGCGGGCG
>JAIEHQ010000141.1 GCA_029065825.1 Alistipes sp. | reverse complement strand
AAGTCGCCGCCCGGATCGAAAGGGAATACACCCCCGTACTCAAGCACATGACCCGCACCCAGGGACGCGTGCTGCTCAAACTCATCGACCGCGAAACGGACCATACGGCCTACGAGATTCTCCGCGAATTTCGGGGAGGCTTCGTCGCCGGCTTCTGGCAGGGCAGCTCGCGCATCTTCGGGCAGAACCTCAAGTCGGGATACGACGCAGCCGGCGACGACCGCATGCTGGAGCTGATCGTGCGCAATTACGAAGCGGGGCTGCTGTAAAAAAGGATCGAAAAAAAGGGGGCGTTTATTTGGAATTATATATATATATATATATATATTAGCGGGATTTTTAACCTAATCCCACTAAGAAAACCGCATGAAAAAACTTCTCCAATCGACGCTTCTCGCCCTGCTTTTGGGAGGAAGCGCATGTTCGGACAGCGAACCGCAAACCGGACAGAACCTCCTGATCGCCCCGGACCAAACCGAAGCGACGCTCCCTGCCGCCGAAACGACCCACACGATCCGTTTCGAGACCGCGGCCGACTGGGAAGCAGCCGCCAAGGACGAAGCGACCTCGGCCGAACCGAAGTGGCTCTCGCTCTCGCCCCGCTCGGGCGGTGCCGGAGAGCAGACCGTAACGGCCACTCTCGCCGCGAACACCGAGCAGAGCGCCCGCAAGGCTGTCGTCACGCTCTCCTGCGCAGGCGAACTGGCGACCGTAACCATCGTCCAGGAGGCCGCCGCAGGCTCCTCGCGTCCGGAGCGTCCCGAAGTGGCGGCCGAGAACCTGCTGAGCCTGGTCGAGATCGAGACCGTATCGACCTACTCCGGACGGGAAACCACGACCAGCCAGACCATCCACGTGACATACGACGAGGAAAACTGGCCCGCACAGCTCACAAGCAACACCCTCGGCTCCGCAGGCACGCAGCTCACCGAGTCCCACGCCCAGACCTTCTCGTTCGGCAAGAACCAGATGCGGGCAGGCAGCTCCGTCGCGACGCTCTACACGTTCGACCAGCTTCCCGCACTGCTGAAGAAGGAGTTCACGACCACCTATTCGTTCAGCAACAACGGCCTGCTCCGCAAAAGCAACTACCAGATCCTCAGGGAGCAGAACGTAACGGCCTCCTACACCTACAACCCAGACGGATCGCTGGCCACATCGAGCCGCACCACGGCCGACCAGAGCGACACGGAGACGAAGTCGGCCAGCTACGAATGGGCCGACGGAGATCTGCAGACGATCGACGCACAAACCGACTACTTCGGCGTGATCAGCAGCACCGTCACGACCTTCGCCTACACCGAGCACCCCGTGGCCTGGCACGGAATCGACATTACGGCGCTGGTGCTGGAGCAGGAGAGCGACATCGCCTCGCTGCTGGGTGTCATCGGACTGGGGATCAGCCATCTTCCCGCCGAAAGAAGACTCGACAACGGTCAGGTATATAGCTACGAATACACCTTCGACGCGCAGAACCGGATCAGCACCATCGCAATATCGACCGACTGGCGCAACGAAAGCACCACGAAGACCTTCACGCTCCATTACGGCTCGCAGCCCGCTCCGCGGCACGACTTCCCCGTGCACCTGACCGCTCAGGAGGTCGCAGAGGAGGGCACCCTGGGTTATACCTTCGCCGCCGCAACGCCCGAAGACCGCACGGTCGCGGCCGACAGCTACACCTCCTGGGCCAAAATCCGCTCCGTAATGTCCGACGGCACGACGCAGGAGGCGGTAAAATATGTCCCGGTATCCTGGACGGCTGTGCCGCAGAAGTCGCAGACGCGCCTGATCTCCGCCGCCGAGTTCGCCGGGCTGGAACTCACCTCCGTTTCCGTCCGGCAGGACTCCGACGGCACGGAGAGCGACCGGAAGCTGCAATACACGGTTCTGGCCAACTACGGCGAGGCATTCTCCGTCTCGGCCGTCTGCACCGCGGCGGCACCGACCTGCGCCCTCTACGACAGCACGACGAAAAAAGGCTCCGTGCATGTCATGCCGACCTTCACGCTGTCGCCCGAACAGCTGCACGGGGAGGCACTCGAGCTGAGCGAGACGGGAACGAACACCTACCTGCTCCGGCAGAAACTCCGTATCGGATTCAACCCCGAGACGGAGGAGACGATCGGCTGCACGATCGAACAGCAGCTGAAAGTCGCGGAATAGCCCGACAGCGGCATCACGGCAGAATCCCCGTCCGACCGACGGGGATTTCGCTTGCCTCCCCCGCCCGCTGCGGCGGGGAATCCGCACCGCAGCGATTGCTATTGTGTGAATTGTTTCGTATATTTGCCCGCAAAATCGTGCCGGAGCACCACCCTTCGCCTGCCGGTCGGGCCGTCGGACGGAGCCGCCGCACGCAAAACGAATGCTTATGTTTGAAAATTTAACCGATAAACTCGAACGCTCCTTCAAGCTCCTCAAGGGCGAAGGCCGCATTACCGAAATCAACGTCGCCGAGACCCTCAAGGAGATCCGCCGGGCGCTGATCGATGCCGATGTCAATTACAAGGTCGCCAAATCGTTTACCGACGAGGTAAAACAGAAAGCGCTGGGACAGGACGTGCTCAAGTCCGTCAAGCCGGGACAGATGATCACGAAGATCGTCCGCGACGAACTCGCCCAGCTCATGGGCGGCACGGCCACCGACATCCGGCTCGAGGGTACCCCCGCCGTCGTCCTGATCGCCGGTCTGCAGGGTTCGGGTAAGACCACCTTTTCGGGCAAGCTGGCCTCGCTGCTCAAGACCAAGAAGGGCCGCCGGGTGCTGCTGGTGGCGGGCGACGTCTATCGTCCGGCCGCCATCGACCAGCTCAAGGTGCTGGGCGGTCAGATCGGTGTGGAGGTCTATACGGAGGAGGGCAACAGCAATCCGGTGCAGATCGCCGAAAATGCGATCCGCCACGCCCGCCAGCACGACTTCAACGTCGTGATCGTCGATACGGCCGGCCGTCTGGCCGTCGATGAGGCGATGATGCAGGAGATCGCCGCGATCAAGCAGGCCGTCTCCCCCTCCGAGACCCTCTTCGTGGTCGATTCGATGACGGGTCAGGATGCCGTGAACACGGCCCGCGAGTTCAACGACCGGCTCGACTTCGACGGCGTGGTGCTGACCAAGCTCGACGGCGACACGCGCGGCGGTGCCGCCATCTCGATCCGCTCGGTAGTGAACAAGCCGCTCAAGTTCATCTCCAGCGGCGAGAAGATGGATGCCATCCAGGTGTTCCATCCCGAACGTATGGCCGACCGCATCCTGGGCATGGGCGACGTGGTGTCGCTCGTCGAACGCGCGCAGGAGCAGTACGACGAAGAGGAGGCCCGCCGGCTGAAGAAGAAGCTGGTCAAGGACCAGTTCAACTTCAACGACTTCATGAGCCAGATCGCCCAGATCAAGAAGATGGGCAACCTCAAGGAGCTGGCCTCGATGATCCCGGGCATGGGCAAAGCGCTCAAGAACGTCGAGATCTCGGACGACGTGTTCAAGCAGACCGAGGCCATCATCAACTCGATGACCCCCGCCGAGCGCGAACACCCCGAGATCATCAACGCCAAGCGGCGCGAGCGGCTCGCCAAGGGCAGCGGCACGACCCTGGCCGAGGTAAACCGGCTGATGAAGCAGTTCGAAGACACGCGCAAGATGATGAAGATGGTCGCCGGCGGCGGTCTGAAAAAGATGGGCAAGATGCCCGCCGGCATGCGGCGACGGTAGTCGGATACTCGAAAACAGAAATCGGAGAAAGTTTTCTTTCTCCGATTTCTTGTTTCAGCTATTTCCTACCGGTTCTTCGGGTAGCACTGCACATCTACATCGTCACTCTTACTAATGTTAGCATTTATTTGGTTGCCCCAATCATTCCGTCGCGTATCATAATCGGAACGGGTGCTGTTGCTGTTGTTCGTTACGCTCACATTCACATCCGTTTTAGCCTGATCATAACTAATTACAACTTGTTGATCATGATAACCATCATCCCCCTTTCTTTGTACCGTCACACCCTGCTCCCGACATGCGGCGGAAACATTCGTCTTGCCGTACTCTCTTTGCGGCGGATTATCGCAGACAGACGATTCGCCGGCATGGGCGGCAAACGAAAGGCAAGCCAAAGCGGCTGCGGTCAAAAAAAATCTTTTCATAATGAAATTTCATTTTCGAAGTTACCGTGCCCCTCGGTGTCTTTTGCTAAAAGAAAGCATACAAAAAACGTGGGACATAACTTGTATCTATCGCATATCGAGGTTCTGGAATACCTTGTGGCAATAAACAAAGTGAAGCCCACGCTATACGCGTGAGCATCAACTTCACTTCTTTTGCCACAGTTTGAAATTTTCCAGATTTCGATATGCAAAGACGCAAAGCTAACGCTTTTTATATGTTCGTGCCGGCGCTTTTAGTGCGGAGACGGCACGCAAAGGATCATGAATGATTGAAATACACGTTTTTACTAATTCATAGGCTCTTCGATTCAGTATTAATATTCAAGGACAAATATAGCAATTTTTCGTTTTCGCACAACATCTGCCTGAACGAAAAGAGTTCTCCCGCCCTTTTCCGTTTCCGAACAAAATTCGTATCTCTGACTTCGTCTTAGATACTCCCGCTCGGCAAAATACAAACTTCGTTTGCTTTTGCTCCTGCTTATTCGTATCTTTGTCCAATCAGCAAAAAAACGGTATGCACAAAGCAGGCTTCGTCAATATCATCGGCAACCCCAACGTCGGCAAATCGACGTTGATGAACGCGCTCGTGGGCGAGCGCCTCTCGATCATTACCTCAAAGGCGCAGACCACGCGCCACCGCATTCTGGGCGTAGTGAGCGGCGAGGAGTTCCAGATCGTCTTTTCCGACACCCCGGGCATCCTCAAGCCCTCCTACAAGCTGCACGAGTCGATGATGAAGTTCGTCGAAGGCGCCGTCAGCGACGCGGACGTGATCCTCTACGTGACCGACGCTTCGCTGCCGGACGACCGCCAGACGGAGACGCTCGACCGCATCCGCCGC
>JAIEHQ010000140.1 GCA_029065825.1 Alistipes sp. | reverse complement strand
CCACCGAAGAGATGCCGACCAACGAGCCGTGCGACCGCTGCAGCCAGGGCAGCGCATATTTGGCGCAATAGACCGTGCCCCAGAAATTCACGTCCATCAGCCGGTGCAGCACCGACAGATCGACATCGTCGAAGATCGCGCGCATCGAGAGTCCGGCATTGCAGACCAGCACATCGACCCCTCCGTACTCGGCGACCGCCAGGTCGATCAGTTCGCGGCAATCCTCCTCGCGGGTCACATCCATCGCCCGGAAGACCGCCTGACCTCCCCGGGCGCGGATCTCGCCGACGATCCGCTGCAGTTTCTCTTCGCTGCGCGCCCCCAGCACCACCCGGGCGCCGCGCGCCGCGCACTCCCGGGCGAGGGCCTCGCCGATACCCGACGACGCTCCGGTCACGACGACCGTCTTGCCTTTCAGTTTTTCCATCGTATCAATCGTTTACGTATATTTCCAATCCATCGTAGGCCGGAAAGACCCCCTCGGGCAGCGACTCCGCACGCAGGGCGTGCAGCCCCATATCGTGCGACATGTGCGTCAGATAGGCTCGCCGCGGAGCCACGCGGCCGATCAGCGCGAGCGCCTCATCGAGCGAAAAATGCGAATCGTGGGGCTGAGGACGCAGCGCATTGACCACCAGCACCTCCACTCCGGCCAGTTTGGCCTCCTCCTCCGGCGCGATGGTCTTGAAATCGGTCAGATAGGCCAGCGGGCCGAAGCGGTAGCCCGTCACCTCGAAGCGAGGCGAATGGAGTCCCCGCACCGGCACGACCTCCCTGCCTCCCACACGGAAAGGGTGCGCAGGGTCGATCTCGCGCAGCTCGATCTCCGGCACGCCCCGGTATTTGTTCCGGTCGAAAGCATAGTCGAAATCCTTGCGCACGCAGCGCAGCGTCCGTTCGGTACCGAACACATCGACACGGCGGATGGTCGGATAATCGACGAAATTGAAGGCCCGCACGTCATCCAGACCGCCGGTGTGGTCCTTGTGCTCGTGCGTGAGCAGGATCGCATCGATGCGCCGCACTCCCGTGCGCAGCATCTGCTGGCGGAAGTCCGGTCCCGCATCGAGAACCAGCCGCACTCCGCCCCATTCGAGCATGGCGGAGGTCCGCAGCCGGTTGTCGCGCGGATCGTGCGAGGTGCAGACCGCACAGCGGCATCCGATGACCGGCACCCCCTGCGAGGTTCCCGTACCCAGGAAAACGAGTCTCATCGCGGCACAGGAAGAGGCATTACCGACCGAGGCGCTCGCGCCAGTGCGCAGGCACGGGTACCGACTCCTGACGTTCGAAGTCGAAAGCGACCATGACCGAGCGGCTCTCGCTCTTGACCACCTCGCTCCCGTCGGCCTCGCGGGCCACGAGCTGCTGGAAGAGCGTGATGCTCTTGTTGCCGATGCGCTCGACGGCGGTGGTCACGAAGAGGTCGTCCCCCATGCGGACCTGCCGGATGAACGAGTTCGACGTGGCCGCCGCGACGATGCGCAGCGCGCCGGTCAGCACGTCGGCCTCCAGCATCCGGGCATAGAGATCCCGCTTGCCCAGGTCGAAATACATTTGTTGCGAGACGTTGTTCACGTGGTGGAACATGTCGATGTCCGACACACGCATCTGAATATCGGTCCGTATCGTTGTGCTCATAATCTTATTCTTTTGTACCTTGTCAGCGGATGATCCTGAACTCGCCCGACTCGTTGAAGAGGATGATCGACGAAGGTTTGCCCGTCGGCCGCCCCTCGAAGCGGGGATCGACCACGTGATCGACCCCTTCAACCAGCTCGCGCGCCACCTCGTCCAGACGGCGGGGCGCAGGCTGGCCCGAAAGGTTGGCCGAAGTCGAAACGATCGGCCGCCCCAGCCGTCGCAGCAGGGCCTGGCAGAAAGCATGGTCGGGAATACGCACCCCGAGCGTTCCCTCGTCGGGAATCAGGTCGGGGGCCACGCCCACCGCACCGGGCAGCACGAGCGTGAGCGGCTCGGTGGCCATCTCCTGCACCTCGAAAGCGATTCCGGGGGCCTTGTTCACATAGCGCACCGTCATGTCGGGCGAGGCGCAGAGCACCAGCATCGACTTCTTGTTCTCGCTGCGCTTGAGGCGGTAGATCCGCGCGACGGCCTCGGCGTTCGTCGCATCGCATCCCAGCCCCCAGACCGTATCGGTCGGATAGAGAATCACGCCGCCCGCGCGCAGCACGCGCGCCGCCTCGGCGGCGGCCTGTTCGACGGCCTCTTTCGTCTGTTGTCTCATCGTTTCGGAATATCAATCGTTCATCGGCAGCACCTCGATCCAGTAGTCGTCCGGATCGTTGATGAAGTAGAGCCCCATCTCCTCGTTTTCGAAGCAGACGCACCCCATCTCCCGGTGCCGGGCGCGCACCGCCTCGTAATCGCCCGCCACGCGCAGGCAGAGGTGGCTCTCATTCTCGCCCAGCTGGTAGGGCACGGCGGCGTGGTCACGCAGCCAGGTCAGCTCCAGCCGGAAACCGCTCTCCCCGTCGCCCAGATAGACCAGGACGAAGCTGCCGTCGGCGGCGCACTTGCGCCCCACCTCCCTCAGTCCGAGGGCACGGGCATAAAAATCCAGACTGCGGTCCAGGTCCGTAACGTTGATGTTGAAATGGTCGAATCGAGCGCTGATCTCCATAAAGCGGGTGTTTGTCATCGTCCGACAAAGTTAGACATTTTCGTCCATTCCGTTGTAAAATATGAATTGTTTTTCTTAATTTTGCGCCACTAACGAAAAAAACGAAAAGTCAATAACAACCACTATGGGAAGAGCTTTCGAATACCGCAAAGCGCGCAAGATGAAGCGCTGGGGACACATGGCCCGTACGTTTACCAAGATCGGCAAGGAGATCGAGATCGCCGTCAAGGCCGGAGGTCCCGACCCGTCGGGAAACACCCGTCTGCGCATTCTGATGCAGAACGCCAAGGCGGAGAACATGCCCAAGGAGAATGTCGAGCGCGCCATCAAACGCGCCACCGAGAAGGATGCGGCCGACTACAAGGAGGTAATCTACGAAGGATACGGCCCTCACGGAGTGGCGTTCCTGGTGGAGACGGCGACCGACAACACCAACCGCACGGTGGCCAACGTCCGCATGCACTTCAACAAATGCGGCGGCACGCTGGGCAACAGCGGCAGCGTAGCCTTCCTGTTCGAGCACAAGTGCCTCTTCAAGTTCCACGTGCCGGCCGGCACCGATGCCGAGGAGCTGGAGCTTTCGATGATCGACCTCGGCGTGGATGAGTTCGCCCCCGAGGACGAGACGACCATCACGGTCGAGGCTCCCCACGAGTCGTTCGGCGCGATCCAGAAATGGCTCGACGACAACGGCTACGAAATCGTCTCGGGCGAATCGATCCGCATCGCCACCGACACCAAGGAGCTTGCCGGCGAAGAGCGCGAAGCGGTCGAGAAGCTCATCGAGCGGCTCGAAGAGGACGACGACGTGGTAAACGTCTATACGGCACTCAAGGACGCGGAGGAGGAGTAATCCCGTCCCGACAGTGACAAAGAAGAGAGCGATGCGGCAGCCGCATCGCTCTCTTCTCTTTTCGCATCGCGCCGTGGCTCCCGGCCCGGAAAGCCGCTACTCCGCCTTCACAAGCCCCATCTCGGCCGCCAGACGCTCCATGAGCGCATAGGCCGCATCGTACTCGTTGGGAATCTCGCCGTCCAGGATGGCATTCTTGACCACCTCCTTGATCTGTCCGATCTCGCGGCAGGGGGCGATCCCGTAGGTGCGCATGATGACCTCGCCCGTAATCGGCGGCTGGAAGTTGCGGATGCGGTCGCGCTCCTCCAGATCCTTCATCTTGCGGCGCACCAGTTCGAAATTTTTCAGATAGCGCTTGACCTTGGCATCGTTGCCCGAGGTAATGTCGGCTTCGCAGAGGGTCATCAGCCGCTCCACGTCGTCGCCCGCCTCGAACAGCAGCCGCCGCACGGCCGAGTCGGTCACCATATCCTCCGAAAGGATGATCGGACGCAGGTGGAGGAAGACCATCTTCTGTACGAACTTCATCGGCTCGCCCAGCGGCAGCTTGAGCTGGCGGAAGATCGCCGGCACCATCTTCGAACCGAGCGTCTCGTGCGAATGGAAGGTCCAGCCCACCTTCGGGTCGTAGGCCTTCGTGAGCGGCTTGGCGATGTCGTGCAGCACGGCGGCCCAGCGCAGCCAGAGGTCGTCCGAGACGGCGGCCACATTGTCGAGCACCTTGAGCGTGTGGCAGAAATTGTCCTTGTGCGCATGCTGCCCCCGGCGCTCGACCCCCTTCAGGCGGTGCATCTCCGGGAAGATCAGCTCCAGCAGCCCCGTCCGCTCCAGCAGGTCGAAGCCCGCCGACGGCACGGGCGACAGGACGATCTTGTTCAGCTCCACGATGATTCGCTCGCGCGACACGATCCGGATCCGCTCGCGGTTGCGGGCGATCGCCTCGAAGGTCTCGGGATAGAGCGAGAAGCCCAGCTGCGCGGCGAAGCGCACGGCCCGCATCATGCGCAGCGGATCGTCCGAGAAGGTCACGTCGGGATCGCACGGGGTGCGGATGATGCCGTCGCGCAGGTCCTCCATCCCGCCGAAGGGATCGACCAGACGGCCGAAGTCCTCCTCGCCGAGCGACCAGGCCATCGCATTGATCGTGAAGTCGCGCCGGCGCTGGTCGTCCTCGATGGTCCCGGCCTCGACCTGCGGCTTGCGCGAATCGCTGGCATAGGACTCCTTGCGGGCCCCGACGAACTCCACCTCCACGCCGCGCGTGCGAAGCATCGCCGTGCCGAAAGTCTTATAGACCGACACCTTCGTGCGCAGCTCGCGCCCCAGCTCCTCGGCCACGGCCACCCCGCTGCCGACCACCACCACGTCGATGTCAGTCGAGGGACGTTCCAGATAGAAGTCGCGCACGTAGCCGCCCACGACGAAGGCATCCTCGCCGCGCCGGGCGGCGATGCGGGAGATCTGCCGGAAAACGGGCAGAGAAAGGGGTGCGGGGGCATCGGGACTTTTCACGGGCGAAGAAGGCGTTTCAAGGCGGTTAGAAATTCAGTTCGCGGCGATAGAGGCGCACGGTATTCTCAAGGCCGTAGTAGAGCGCGTCGCAGATGAGCGCATGGCCGATCGACACCTCGTCGGTCCAGGGGATCCGCTCGACGAAATAGCGGAGGTTCTCCAGATTGAGGTCGTGGCCCGCATTGAGCCCCAGGCCGCAGCGGCGCGCCTGCTCGGCGGCCCGCACATAGGGCTCGATCGCCCGCTCGCGGTCGGCCGCGTAATCGCGGGCGTAGGCCTCGGTGTAAAGCTCCACGCGGTCGGCACCGCACTCCTTCGCTCCGGCCACCATCTCCGGAACCGGATCGACGAAGATCGAGACGCGGATGCCCTGCGCCTGGAATTCGGCCGTCACTTCCCGCAGGAAATCGCGGTGCACCAGCGTATTCCACCCCGCGTTCGAGGTAATGGCCGTCTCCGCGTCGGGCACCAGGGTCACCTGTGCGGGACGCACCTCGCAGACCAGCTCGCGGAACGAGGGGATCGGGTTGCCCTCGATGTTGAACTCGGTGGCCAGCACCCGCTTCAGGTCGCGCACGTCCGCATAGCGGATATGACGTGCATCGGGCCGGGGGTGCACCGTGATGCCCTGCGCGCCGAAACGCTCGCAGTCCAGCGCCGCGCGCACCACGTCGGGCAGATTGCCGCCCCGCGAATTGCGGACGACGGCGATCTTATTGATGTTTACGCTCAGTTTTGTCATAAAAAACGCTATATTTGCGGGTGTAAAGGTAACTATTTTTCCACAACTCATCGGATGAAGATCATTCTTTTTTCCCGGCGGGGAGTCGCCCACGCAGCCGACGAGGTACGCCTGATCTTCGAGCGGATCGAGACGCTCGGATACGACTGGGCCGTGAACGAGGAGTTCGCCGGCCCGGTCGAGAAGCTT
>JAIEHQ010000014.1 GCA_029065825.1 Alistipes sp. | reverse complement strand
TCGAAAACCTGCTCTCGAACGCGATCAAGTTCACCGCCCGGGGATTCGTCGCCTTCGAGTCGTGGATGGAGGGCGATCGGCTCTATTTCCGCGTCAGCGACACGGGGCGCGGCATCGCTCCCGACGAACGGGACCGTATCTTCCGTGAGTTCGTGCGCCTCCCGTCGGCCGAAGGGGCCAGCGGCGTGGGACTCGGACTGTCGATCGTCGATAGACTGGTGAAACTGCTGCAGGGACGGGTCGAGCTGGAGAGCGAGCAGGGTGCCGGCAGCCGCTTTACGGTGTGGATTCCCGTGCGGGAAGCCGCCGATGCCGCCCCGGACGAGAGCGGGGCGGAGCGTACGGTCGATGACCGCGAGTTGCGCCGCGCCGACGGACAGCGGTTCCGCTGCCTCTGGATCGACGACGATCCGCTTCAGCTCGAGATGACCGCCGCCCAGTGCCGCTACCTGGGGGTGGATACCGAGAGCTGCAACCATCCGGAGTATGCCGACCGGCTGGTGTGCGAACTGGATTTCGATCTGGTGTTTACCGATATACAGATGCCCGGGATCGACGGTTTCGAGGTGCTCCGGCGCATCCGGAACGTGCGGCCCGAACTCCCCGTGGTGGCCGTGACCGCCCGTTCGGACGACCGGGAGGTCTATCTGGTCAAGGGATTTGCCGACGTGCTGAACAAACCTTTCGCCCGGGGCGAACTGGCCGATCTGCTGTGCGCGCGTTTCGCCGCCGTCGCCGCCGATGCCGCACCCGGAGACGGGAGCGGCCCCGTGGCTCCCGAAGGGCTGGAGGTGCTTACGGCCTATGCCAGCGACGATCCCGAGGCGGCGCGCTCCATCGTGCGTGTGTTCGTCGCGGAGAACGAGCAGCATGTCGAACGGCTGCGTCATGCCGTAGCCGTCAGGGACGACGACGAGATCCGGGCTGTGGCCCACAAGATGTTGCCCGTCTTCACGATGCTCGGCGAGCAGGAGCTGGTCGCCGGACTGCGCCGCCTGGAGCGTTCGGAGGGGGTGTTGGACGGCATGTTGCGCGACGAAGCGCTTCACGCCGCCGAAAGAGTGTCCAAAATTGTCGATCAGGCAAAAAATGAGTATCTTTGCGAGTAGTAAACGGAAGAGATGGATATGGAGAAAATATTGATTATCGACGATGATGTCACCTTGTCGGTCATGTTGCGTACGTGGCTGGGCAAGCGAGGATTCGAGGTCGATACGGCGGCCGATCTGGCTACCGGTCGCAAATTGCTGGGAGCGGGGGATTATGCGCTGATTCTTTCGGATATGCGTCTTCCCGACGGCGAGGGAACCGATCTGCTGCAGTGGACTGCGGAGCACGCCGCCGCCACGCCCGTGATCGTGATGACGGGTTATGCCGAGATAGGCAATGCGGTAAACAGCATGAAGCTCGGTGCCCGCGACTACATTTCCAAGCCGGTGCGTCCTGACGAACTGCTGCGCAAGATCCGCGAGGCGATCGATTCGGCCGGCGAGGCCGCACCCGTCGCTGTGCCCGTCGCGGCACCGGCTCCGTCCGCGCGGAAAGGGACCAAGGAGCGTTCGCCGCTGCGTCAGGAGGGGGCGCTCAGCTATGTCGAAGGGCGCAGCGAGGCATCGCGCAAGCTCTACGAGTTCGCCGAACTGGTGGCTCCGACCAATATGTCGGTGCTGATCGAGGGTGCGAGCGGTACGGGCAAGGAGCACATCGCGCGGCTGATCCACGAGCACAGCAAACGGGCCGGCAAGCCTTTCGTGGCGGTCGATTGCGGCGCTCTGTCGCGCGACCTGGCCGCTTCGGAGTTCTTCGGACACATCAAAGGCTCCTTTACCGGAGCGCTGGCCGACAAGAAGGGAGCCTTCGAGGTGGCGCACGGAGGTACGCTCTTCCTCGACGAAGTGGGCAACCTGAGCTACGACATTCAGGTGCAGCTGCTGCGCGCACTGCAGGAGCGCCGCATCCGTCCGGTGGGCGGCGCCCGCGAACTGAGCGTCGATATCCGGCTGATCTGTGCGACCAACGAGGATTTGGAGGGGGCCATCGTGCGGGGATCGTTCCGTGCGGACCTCTACCACCGCATCGACGAGTTCGTGCTGCGGATGCCCGATCTTGCGGAGCGTCAGGAGGACATCATGCTTTACGCCAACTTCTTCCTGGAGCAGGCCAACCGCGATCTCGACAAGCAGGTGGCCGGCTTCGATCCCGAGGCCGAGAAGCTGCTGCTCGCCTACGACTGGCCGGGCAACCTGCGCCAGCTGAAGAATACCGTGACCCGTTCCACGCTGATGGCCCGGGGCCGGTATGTCACTGCGGCCGATCTTCCGATCGAGCTGACCGGTGCGGAACCGGCGGCTCCCGCATCGGTGTCGCTGCGCGATCCGGCCGGCGAGGAGGAGCGCATCCGCCGGGCGCTGAGTGCGGCGGGCGGCAACAAGTCGCAGGCGGCGCGTCTGCTCGGAGTTGATCGCAAGACGCTCTACAACAAACTGCATCTCTACGGTATCGAATAGATACGGAAGCGGGATATTACGGACGGCGACTCCGCCGTCCGTTCTTTCAGGGAAAGGGAAGGGTGCCGCACGGCTGCGGAGGCTCTTCCCTTTCGCTTTCCGGTACGGCGATTTTTTTCGGGTCCGCGCGCTGTTCCGGCACGCGATTTGTTCCTTCTCCGGTCAGAAGCCCCGGGGAGTGCGGAGCGTCGCGCCGGAGGCCCGGAAGGGAGCCTGCGGCACACCCCGGCGGACGGAGACAGGAATCTGCGTTGAGTTTGAGATATTGAGTGTTTAAGTGATTTGAGTGGTTATTTCGCGAACGGAGGTGCGAGCCTTCGTCGCGGCAACGGGAGCGCTTCGGCTGGCGAGGCGCTCCCGTTGTGTTTTTGCAGCGGTTCCCGGTCGCGGGGCTGAGGGCCGCAGTACCCGCCGGCGCGGGGTATCGGGTATCAATAGAAGTGACCGTTCGGAGCGAAGATCGCATAGCCGAAATTGAAGGTCAGATACATGTTGTTGCGGCTGCTCAGGTCGTATTTGGTCAGCGAGAGGCTTACCGGGCCGATCGGCGTGTGATAGACCAGCGAGGTTTCGACGATGTACTGCATGCTCCGTCCGGGCAGGGTGCGGTTGTCGCGCAGCATGGCGTAGAATCCCGTGCGCAGGAAGAAGTTGGGCATCAGGTCGAAAGTGGGCATCACTCCTCCCGCCACGAATCTTTTGGCCCGGTAGTCGGGCATGAAGGCCATTTGGGAGTGGACGACGGGCTGGTAGGCCGGCAGCGAGAGCAGGGTGGCCGTGCGGTCGCGCAGGTCGGGGTGGTTGCTCCAGATGGCATCCGCGTCGAGCCCGAACGAGAACCAGCGGCAGCCCGGAACGTCGAAGTAGCGTTTCCACTGCACCCGGGCGCCGAACCACTCCCGGTGGATGTTGCGGGAGGCTCCTGCGTAGGGTCTGCTGCGCTCGCAGCCGGTGACGTAGATGGCCGAGAGCGATATCTCCGACCCCCGGCGCGGGTAGAGCGGCTTGTCGAAGGTGTTGCGTACGATTTCGGGCTTGATGCCGAAGAAGAGCAGGCGCGTGAGGTCGGCGGTGCTTCTCGGGTCGGGCAGGCGGTCTTCGTAGTAGCGGTAGTTCTGCTGCCCGCCGTTGATCTGCAGGGCGAGCAGGCTGTTGTGGGTCAGCGGCATGGCCAGTCGCGCCGAAATGAAGTGCTCGCTCGTCTTGACCGATTCCGTGTTATCGACCGGCGTGATGTTGCCGAAATTGCCGTGCCGCAGGTTCTGCGCTTCGAAGTTGTAGGCGTATTCCAGCGAGAAGGGTTTCCACAGGAAGAAGTCGGTGCGTCCTCCGATGCTCGACGTGAGGTAGGTCGGACCCAGGTAGAGGCCCGCGAAAGCCCGTTGCGATACGCGGCGGACGGTGTGGTAGTCGAAGCCGATGAAGGCCTGGTTGAATACCGTCGAAGAGATGTTGCCGCCCACCAGGAAGCGGAAATCCTCGCTGGCCGCCATGCGCAGATCGACCGAGTAGCGTCCGTGTGCGGGGTCGTACCGGAAGCGGGGGTACTCGGCGGTGTAGTCGCCCGAACAGAGGACCGAGAAGAGCTTGCTGCGGAACTCCCCGAAACTCATCTGCCGCTGCCGTTTGTCGTAGGTGCGGTCCAGCCGCATCAGATCGCGCACGTAGGCGGTCTGCGGGGCGGAGAGCCCTTCGATCCGGTAATCGTCGAGCACGAGCGGAGGGCACTGGGCCCGGAACTCCTCCCGGCGGTGCTGCGCCTCTTCGGGGGAGAGGGTGCGGGCGATCCGCTCGCGCAGGGCGGGAATCTGTTCGAGGGCATCGCGGTAGCCCGATTCGATGATGGCTTCGGCATTGTTGAAGTCGAGCATGCCGACATTGACCGCGCGGGCGATCATCACGCTCCGCTCCTCGGGCAGGTCGTAGTCGGTAATCCCCATCGCCAGCATGAAGGCCTGGTCGGTCAGGGGGCTGTCGGCATCGACGGCCGTATTGCCCGCGGTGCACTTGCTGCCGATCAGAAAGTCGGGGCGGAAGGCCGCGTCGAGCGGTTTCCAGGGGAAGTTGTCGTGGATGCCGCCGTCGTAGAGTAGCATCGAGTCCATCTTCATTGGCTTGAAAGCCATCGGTATCGACATCGACGAGCGGATCGCTTCGCCCAGGTCGCCCCGGCGGAGCACCACCGGCCGGCGGGCGTTCATGTCGCTGGCCACGCAGAGAAAGGGGACCATCAGCCGGTCGAAATCGCCTCCGGCAGCCGCCGAGGCGGGGGCGAACAGATCGGCCAGCGCCAGGTCGATCTGCGTCGAGGAGATCAGGTAGGCCGGCAGCTTGAAGCGCGCGGCGTTGGGTTCGTCGGGGCGCTCCTTCAGGTTGAGACGCACCGTGAAGAAGACTGGTGCCTGGGCGCTCTGACGGCGGTAGTAGGGCAGATTGTTCGGGTCGATACGCCCCGAAACCCACTGCCGGACCTCGCCCGAGGCGACGATCTCCCGCATCTCGGCGGGGGAGTATCCGGCAGCGTAGAGACCGGCGATGATCGAACCCATCGAGGTGCCCGAGACGTAATCGATCGGGATTCCGTTTTCTTCGAGCGCCTGGAGTACGCCGATGTGGTACAGCCCCTTGGCTCCGCCTCCGCTCATGACCACGCCGACGCTCTGGGCGTTGGCCCCGAGCAGCGGAAGCAGGATCGCCGACAGCAGCGAAAACAGGAACGGATATGTGACATGTCTTTTCATAACGTTATCGGGTATGGGAGCATACGGTGCGGTGCGACGGTCTTCGTCCGGAGCCTTTCCGGGAAGGGGCCGTTTCGGGCGGACGAAGATATGGAAAAGAACTCTTTTTTCGATGCGCGGCGGAAAAAATCGGCCTTTTCGGACACTCCTGTCTCGGCGTAATCGAGCTGACGCTTGCTTCTGCGCTCGACTTTTCGTATCTTTAACTTCGTTTTAGATACTCTTGCTCGGTAAAATACAAGTAAACTTGTTTTTACCCTCGCTTATTCGTATCTTTGGCTTCGCCTTAGATACTTCGTCTCAACAAAACTCAAACAAGTTTGGTTTTGTATTCGGCTTATTCGTATCTTTGTCCGATACCGCAGGTAAAAATACAAAATTAAAAGCGTAATTTCTAACGAATATGAAGGATAAAATCAACGAACTGCTCGAACGGGTCGAGAGTTTTCGTCCGAAAGCCGTCGCCGAAATCGAAGATTTCCGCATCCGGATCCTGGGTCGCAAGGGCGAGCTGACCGCCCTGATGGAGGAGTTCAAGAGTGTGGCTCCCGAACTCAAGCGCGAGTTCGGCCAGAAGCTCAACGAGCTGAAGCGTCGGGCGCAGGAGCGCATCGCCTCCCTG
>JAIEHQ010000139.1 GCA_029065825.1 Alistipes sp. | reverse complement strand
CTTGCACGGGGCGGACTTTCTCCCGACCGCTGCCGGGGGACGGAGAACGGGATTACGGGGCCTTTGGGAAGAGTGCCCGGCCTCTTTTTTTCGTCGAATGAAAAAAATTATCGGATAACTCTTTGCAGATTTATTTATATTGTCTATATTTGCACCGCTTTCGAGCGATAAATTGCTGTTGTAGCTCAGTGGTAGAGCACTTCCTTGGTAAGGAAGAGGTCACGAGTTCAAGCCTCGTCAACAGCTCGGAATCAAGAGGTTATCCGTCGGGTAACCTCTTTTTTTCGTGCCGGTGCGTTCACGGATGCGGAGCTTACGGCTCGCATGGCTCGTCGTGTTGCGGCTCTTTGTACGAAGTCTTGCCGCGATGCGGAATGTTTTTGTCGGTTTTTCCTCCCGGGGTTTGAAAAGTCGCGGATTTTGCGTATATTTCGAAGTCGAAATCGAATGTAAAAAACGGAAAAACGATGCAAGCCAAATACCTGGGACTGGAACTCGCCAGTCCGATTATCGTCAGCAGTTCGCCCTATACCTCCAATGTACGCAATATCGAGCAGTGCGCCGCCAACGGAGCCGGCGCAGTGGTGTTGAAGTCCATCTTCGAGGAGCAGATCCTGCACCATGCGGCGGCGCTCGATGCGGTCTCCGATTCGGCCTACGGCGATGCGGATGTCTATCTGCAGCGTTATCTCGGCGAGGACTACAAGGCCGGATTCCTGCGTCTGGTGGGCGAAGCCCGCGAGCGGACGGGGCTGCCCGTGATCGCCAGCATCAACTGCGTGGCCGACAGCAGCGACTGGATCGAGTATGCCTCGATGATGGCCCGGGCGGGTGCTTCGGCGCTGGAACTCAATATCTTCATTCAGCCGACGGAGGTACATACCGGTGCCCGCGAGCTGGAGCAGCGCTATGCCGCCATCGTCGAGCGGGTCGTGAAGGCTGTCGGGATTCCCGTGTCGATCAAGTTGCCGATGCGCCTTACCAACGTCTTCTCGCTGTCGAATCAGCTGCTCGGACGCGGGGCGCGGGGCGTGGTCTTCTTCAACCGGTTCTTCGAGCCGGATGTGAATATCGAGCAGATGGCTTTCGTGGAGAGTTCGCCCTACAGCGAGGCGGCCGAACTGCGCAACGTGCTGCGCACGGCGGCGATCTGTTCGGCGGTGCTGCCGCAGCTCGACCTGGCAGTCTCGACCGGCGTGCACGACGGCGAGGCGGCGGTCAAGGCACTGTTGTGCGGCGCCAATGCCGTGCAGGTGTGTACGGCCCTCCATAAGAAAGGATTCGGTGCGATTGCCGAAATGAACGAGTTCATCGACCGCTGGGCCGAGCGGCAGGGGTTCGGTGCGCTCGAGGAGTTCCGGGGGCGCCTGAACTTCAAGAGCGACACCTCGTCGGTCTTCCAGCGCGTGCAGTACATGAAATATTTCCCGTCGGAGGCGTGGTAGCAGTCCCGGCAGGTCGTATATAACTAAATCGCCCGTCCTGAAGAGGACGGGCGATTTTTCGTTGGACGGGTCGGGTCGTCGCCGTCGGGTCAGTATTCGATCTTGTCGAGAATGCCTTGCAGGGCGGCGATAGCGACACCGTAATTGGTCATCGGAATGCCTTGCGTGCGGGCACGCTCCACGCGGCTGAGCACGTGCCGCTGGTTGAACATGCAGGCTCCGCAGTGAATGATCAGGTCGTAGGGTGTGAGGTCCTCCGGGAAGTCGGTGCCGCCGACGATGTCGATCCGCAGTCCGGGACCGACCCGCTTGCGGAGCAGGGCGGGGATCTTGACCCGCCCGATGTCCTCCGTCAACGGGGCGTGCGTGCAGGCCTCGGCGATCAGGACGCGCGAATCTTCCCGCAGGCGGGCAATGGCCTCGGCTCCGGCGACGAAGTAGTCGATGTCGCCCTTGTAGCGGGCGAAGAGCACCGAGAAGGAGGTCAGCAGACTCGCCTCCGGCTTGAGCGCATAGGCCTTGGCGAAGACCTGCGAGTCGGTGATGATCAGTTTCGGCGGGGCGACGAGCGAGGCGAGCGTGCCTTCGAGCTGCTCGGGGGTGCAGCAGACCACGCGGCACTGCTTGTCGAGCAGTTCGCGGATGGTCTGCACCTGCGGCAGAATGAGGCGGCCCTTCGGAGCCTGGGCATCCTGCGGCATGAGGAGCAGCACGAGGTCGCCCGCGGCGGCCAGCCCGGCCGTGATCTCGGCCCGGTTGTAATCTTCCGGCAGGTTGCGGATCAGCTCTTCGCGCAGGGCGGCGATTCCTTTGCCGCTCGTGGCGCTCAGCCGCAGCGTCCGGTGGCCGAGCAGGTCGGCGGCAGGGGCGCTTTCTCCTGCAGCGCCGAGGTCGGCCTTGCTGCGGACCACGACTGTCGGGATGCGTCGCCCGTCGAGCGTGCGGAGCCATTCGATCTCGTCGTCGAGCGGCTCTTCGCCGGCCAGCAGCAGGATCGCCAGGTCGGTTTTGTCGAGCATCTTGCGGCTCTGCTCGACACGCAGCGCACCGAGCGGCCCCTCGTCGTCGAAGCCCGGAGTGTCGATCAGCACGCAGGGCCCCAGACCGGGGATCTCCATCGGCTTCAGCACCGGATCGGTCGTGGTGCCCGGGGTGTCGGAGACGATGGCGTTCCGTTGGCCCGTGAGGGCGTTGATGAGCGACGACTTGCCGCTGTTGCGTCGGCCGTAGATGGCTATGTGGAGCCGTTCGGCGGAGGGGGCGGATGCGATCATGGACATGGCGGCGGACCTTTTAGAATCTGAAGTCTCGTTTTCCGGCGGCGATCTCCTCCAGATGGCGCTCCGTGAGGGCGCGGACGCGGTCGCTCGGCAGTAGAGACACCTCGCGGGCGATCATCCGTTCGCCGGCGGCGCGGGTCTCGGGCGAAGCGTAGTCGGTCAGGTACTCCTTGAGTGTCATCAGTGCGTTGGGCGAGCAGCAGTTGGCGATCAGCCCTCGCTTGGCCAGCGACATGAACCGGTCGCCCGTGCGTCCTTCGCGGTAGCAGGCCGTGCAGAAACTGGGGATATAACCCAGCTCGAGCAGCCAGCGGACGATCTCGTCGAGGGAGCGGTGGTCGCTCACGTCGAACTGCGAAGAGTCCTGATCGGCCGCTGTCGTGCCGGCATAGCCGCCCACGCTGGTGCGCGAGCCGCCGCTGATCTGGGAGATGCCGATGTCGAGCACCTGCTCGCGCGAGCGCTGCGATTCGCGCGTGGAGACGATCATGCCGGTGTAGGGGACCGCGATGCGGATCACGGCGACGATCTTGCGGAACGTCTCGTCCGAAATGGCATCGGGGAAATCCTTCGTGTCGATGTCGTCGGCCGGACAGATGCGCGGCACGCTGATGGTGTGCGGGCCTACGCCGAAGCGTGCTTCGAGGTGTTCGGCGTGCATCAGCAGCCCCGTGAAGTCGTAGCGGTAGGTGTTCAGGCCGAACAGCACGCCGAGCCCCACGTCGTCGATGCCGCCCTCCATCGCGCGGTCCATCGCCTCGGTATGGTAGGCGTAGTCGCTTTTCGGACCGGTGGGGTGGAGCGCCTCGTAGGAGGCCTTGTTGTAGGTCTCCTGGAATAGGATGTAGGTGCCGATCCCCGCGTCGCGCAGGCGGCGGTAGTTCTCGACCGTCGTGGCGGCGATATTGACGTTCACGCGGCGGATCGCTCCGTTCTTGTGATGGATCGAGTAGATCGTGTCGATCGACTCGAGGATGTATTCGAGCGGGTTGTTGCGCGGATCCTCGCCCGCTTCGAGCGCCAGGCGCTTGTGGCCCATGTCCTGCAGGGCGATCACTTCGCGGCGGATCTCCTCCTGCGTCAGCTTGTGGCGCGGGATACTCTTGTTCTTGAGATGATAGGGGCAATAGACGCAGCCGTTCACGCAGTAGTTCGACAGATAGAGCGGAGCGAACATGACGATCCGGTTGCCGTAGATCTTCTGCTTGATCTGCCGGGCGAGGTCGAACATTTCGCGGTTCAGGTCCTCCAGCTCGCATTCGAGCAGTACGGCCGCCTCGCGGTGCGAGACTCCCTTGCCTGCGGAGGCTTTGCGGAGAATATCCTCGATCAGAGGACGGTTCGTGCGGTTGCCACGGGCGTAGGCGAGTGTCTCGACGATTTCGCCGTCGTGGATGAACTCTTCGGCTTTGGATGATGCGACTTGGTACATATGTCGGTCTCTTTTAATTTTTTGATTCGTTGTCTCGTTTCCCGCTCCCGGAGAGGGCGGAGCAGGTGTTTTCTCTTTTCGTTCGTTTGCGGCCGGACGGTGCGGGGCGATCTTTGAGGATCGAACGGAGCCCGTCCGCGAAATATTGTCGTTAGGGCCGCTCGCCGTAGTCGCCTCTGGAGGGGGAGATGCGGTAGCCGATGCCTTCCAGCTGCCGGCGCAGCAGTTCCACGCCCTCGGCCGCTTCGGCTCCGGAAGCGGCCTTTCCCTCGTAGAGTGCGTACTTCGCTCGTTCGGCCGGCGGCGAGAGGTTGGGCATCACGACATTCGCTCCTGCCAGAATGCCCCGTGTGCGGCCCTCTTCCGAGAGGGTGGCCAGCGCCGTGGTCGAGGGAATGAGTGCCGCGGGGTGCATCAGCCGCAGGATCGAGATGAGGACCAGCGTGCGCTCCGCACTGCCGGCCGGCTCCGCGCCGAAGGGGGTGTCGTGCTGGGGGATGAACGGACCGATGCCGCGGATCTGGGGGCGGCAGTCGCGCAGGAAGAGCAGGTCCTGTCTCGTATACACATATGACG